>JAFGQQ010000012.1 GCA_016935595.1 Bacteroidales bacterium | reverse complement strand
GTTGAGATTGTTGTTGACGATACCCCCGAAGCAATTGTATTATCAGCTTTTGACCCTTTAAGAAGAGAAACAGCCAGACTTGCACTACACCAATTAGTTACTGATGGGAGGATTCATCCGGCTCGAATTGAGGAAGTAGTTGCCAAGGTGCAAAAGCAACTTGAAGACGAAATTGTTGAGGTTGGAAAAAGAACAACAATTGATTTAGGTATTCATGGCATGCATCCTGAATTAATACGGTTAGTTGGAAAAATGAAATACCGTTCTTCATACGGACAAAATTTATTACAGCATTCGCGTGAGGTAGCAAATCTTTGTGCTATTATGGCAACAGAAATAGGATTAAATCCGAAAATTGCTAAAAGAGCAGGTTTATTGCATGATATTGGAAAAGTGCCAGATGATGAACCTGAAATTCCACACGCAGTATTTGGAATGAAATTAGCCGAAAAATTTAAAGAAAAACCTGAAATTTGCAATGCTATAGGCGCACATCATGATGAAGTTGAAATGACCTCATTAGTATCACCTATTGTACAGGTGTGTGATGCTATTTCTGGTGCCAGACCAGGAGCAAGAAGGGAAGTTGTGGAATCTTATATTAAAAGGTTGAAGGATTTGGAAGAATTAGCCTTATCTCATCCTGGAGTACTGAAAACATATGCTATACAAGCTGGAAGAGAATTAAGAGTGATAGTTGGCAGCGAAAAAGTAACTGATAAAGAGGCAGAGGAACTTTCTTTAGAAATTTCTAAAAAAATTCAGGATGAAATGACTTATCCGGGACAAATAAAAGTTACTGTTATTAGGGAAACCCGGGCTATAAGTTACGCCAAGTAAAAATATTAATAAGGATGCCATCCCTAATAAAGGAATGGCATCCTTATTTTTTTATTTCTTTTTTAATATTGTATTAAGAACTTTTTCTTTATCCAGCTTCTTAGTACAGAAAAACCAGTCTTTACATTCCAGCCCTTCTTCTTTTCCCGACATCCGGTCTTGTGCAGCACTACACGAACCCGCAGGAGAAATTATCACATCATCACCAGGGCGCCAGTCGGCAGGAGTAGCAATTGAAAAAGCATCGGCAGTTTGCAAAGCAACCAAAACCCTGTAAAGCTCATCGAAATTACGTCCCATGCTTAATGGATAATAAATAATTGTTCGTATGATGCCTTTCGGATCGATATAAAAAACAGCTCTTACTGCTTTGGTATTACTTTCTCCCGGCTGTATCATTCCATACTTTTTAGCCACTTCCATGGTAATATCTTCAATTAAAGGAAACTTAACTTCAACGTTTTTCATCCCTCTATATTCGATTTTATCTTTAATGGTTCTTAACCAGGCTATATGACTATATAAACCGTCAACCGATAAACCCACCAGTTTACAATTGGCTTTTGCAAATTGCTCTTCCATACTGGCAAATGTCATAAACTCTGACGTACAAACAGGTGTAAAATCAGCCGGATGGCTAAATAAAATTACCCAACTTCCTTTGTAATCGGCAGGAAAATTAATTTCCCCCTGTGTTGTCACGGCTTTAAATTCAGGAGCGTGCTCTCCAATTCGTGGCATTGCTAAAACTTCTTGTTCTAATTTTGTTTCCATTTTTTTATGTTTTAATAGTATTACAATCTTATTTTTTTCCATTCTTCTTTCATGCGGTCTAAATCTGCAATCCAAGCTTCAATATCATTTTCATGTTCCAACTCATCGTTTAAAATCTGGACTGCCATTTTATGGGTTGCATGATCTTTGCCTGCCGTATAATCAGCAATTTCCTGATACCTCTGTATGGCGCACCTTTCTCCTTTCAGGTTTTGTTCCAAAATTACTTCAATATAAGGGTCTGCAGGTTCGTCGTATGAGCAACGGGCTAATTTTGTCCAGTCTTTTGGATTAATTACCGGGGTGCCTCCTAATTGAATAATTCTGTCGGCAACCAGGACTGCATGACTTAGTTCTTCATCAGCATGTACTAATAGTTCAGGTTCAACCTCACTTCTCATAGGGCCTTCCATTAACCTGGCACCAATCCAGTACTGATAATATGCAAGCCACTCTTCAGAAAGGGCTGCATTTAACATTTCTAATAGTTTGTTTACATCTATTGATGCAACTTTAATTGCTTCTTTTCCCATATCTTTTTAATTTTTAAGTTATTAAATATTTAAGGTTTATAATTAATGTTTAATCCTTGTGCCACTTTAAGAGCTAATTCTGTATCTGCTTTATAAAAATGGGCTAACTGCCGTAAAATTATTTCATCTCTCTTAGGTCCTGATATACCGCTCATGGAAGCTATAAAATTATTTATAGTATTTTGTTTTTCTTGATCATTCATGACTTTCCTGAACAACATACCAGGTTGTGTATAATGGTCTTCATCATTTTCATTTCGGTTATAAGTGTCTGCAATATCCGAGTCTAGTTTCATCGCAGGTTCTTTATAGGTTTTATCAGCAACAATATCGTCAAAGCTATTAGGAAAGTAATTTGGATTACTGCCTCCGTTACCATCTGCCCGCATAAATCCGTCTCTTTGGTAATTATTTACAGCAAAAGGAGATCGGTTAACAGGTAGTTGTTCATAATTTACGCCTAATCTATAGCGGTGGGCATCAGGATAGGCAAGAATACGGCCTTGCAATAATTTATCCGGTGAAAGGCCAATTCCGTCAATTACATGCGCAGGAGCAAAAGCAGCTTGTTCTACATCGGCAAAATAATTCCCAGGTATTTCATTCAATTCTAAAATTCCTGCTTCTATCAATGGATAATCGGAATGTGGCCAAATTTTTGTAATATCAAAAGGATTCCATTTAAAAGATTTTGCTTGTTCCTGGGTCATTACCTGTATTTTTAAAGTCCATTTCGGGTATTTTTCATTTTCAATTGCTTCAACCAAATCGCGTTGGGCCCAGTCAGGATCACTCCCTTTCATTTTTTCAGCCTCAGGACCAGTAAAATTTTTAATTCCTTGTTGTGTTTTTAAATGAAATTTTACCCAAACTCTTTCCATTTTAGCATTTATCATTGAAAAAGTATGGCTACCATAACCGTTCATGTGCCTGTAACTATATGGAGTGCCTCTATCACTGAACAATACCATTACCTGGTGAAGACTTTCCGGATTTAAACTCCAGTAATCCCACATCATGGTAGGGCATTTCAGGTTGGTTTTTGGATCGCGTTTCTGAGTATGAACAAAATCGGGAAATTTTTTTGGGTCTTTAATAAAAAATACAGGT
>JAFGQQ010000138.1 GCA_016935595.1 Bacteroidales bacterium | reverse complement strand
ATATATTTAGGCAATAACGAAATATCAATAAGCAAATTTGAATGAATTAAAGGGATGGAAATAATTAATAACCAAAGAAATATTTTTCCGGTTGTTTTATCAGTCTCAATATTAATTACCATATGAATTAAAATTGATATAAAAATAAAAATATTTTTTAATCAAATAGTTGTTTTATTTTTTTCTCATCAATTCCTTTAAAAGGATTATTAGAATTAATAAATAAATTAGCAAGACCCGATTTCTTTTCTTTTAAAGTCTGTATTTTTTCTTCAATTGTTTTGCTGGAAATAAACCGGTAAACAAAAACATTTTTATTCTGCCCGATACGATGTGCCCTGCTAATTGCCTGTTCCTCAGCGGCAGGGTTCCACCATGGGTCAATAATAAATACATAATCGGCTGCTGTTAAATTTAACCCAACACCTCCGGCTTTAAGTGTAATAAGAAAGACTTTAATGTTTTTATTATTCTGAAATTCTTCGATAACTTCTTTCCGGTTAATTGTTTCGCCTGTTAGATATGAATATTCGATTTTGTTTAAATCAAGGTAATTTTTATAAATTTCGAGGTGCTTGATGTAACTAGAAAACATTAAAAGTTTATGGCCTTCTGAAATAATATTTTCAAGGTTTCTTATAATTTCATTAAACTTACCTGATTCTTTCGAATATAACGGGTCAATCATTATAGGGTGATTTGCCAGTTGTCTGAGTTTGCTTAGCCCTTCAAGAATAAATACCGACGATTTTCTTAAGCCTTGTTTATCAATATTTTCAAGTATTAGGTTCCGGATTTTTGCTTTTTCTTCTTCATAATATTTCATATGGGGTTCAGGCAAGTCGCAAAATACAATTTGTTCTGTTACAGGTGGTAAATCAACTGCAACTTCTTCCTTCTTCCTGCGAAGAATATAAGGCCGTATTAGCAAATGCAATCTTTCCTCTTCATCAACATTATTTAACTTTTCAATTGGGTTAACAAATTCCGAATTAAAAAATGAAAGGTTTCCAAGAATACCGCGATTAACAAAATTAAGTTGCGCCCATAAATCGGTTAAAGAATTTTCGATTGGTGTTCCAGTTAATACTAATTTATACTCGGACTGCAAACATATAACAGCCTTGTAAATTTTTGATGCAGGGTTTTTTACAATCTGGCTTTCGTCTAAAATAACATAATGAAAATAAAAATTCTTTAAAAGATCAATATCGTTGCGCACAACCCCATAGGTTGTCAGCACAATATCATAATACTGAAAATCATATTGCTGCCTTGTTCTTCCCATTCCGGTAAATAAATATATCCGAAGGCTGGTTGTAAATTTTTTAATTTCATTTTCCCAGTTATGCAATAACGAAGTTGGCACAACTATAAGCGAAGTTGGCGAAGAAACAGAAGAATGAGCATCAATATGTTCATCGCTAAACAGTTTAAGCTGATTGCTATCAACCGGTTTTGATTTAATTTCAAATTTTCTTTCAATTGTATCTTTTGAATATTGCAATACTGCCAATGTCTGAACAGTTTTTCCCAATCCCATATCGTCGGCAAGGCAACCCCCGAGGTGATTTTTCTGAAGATTAACCATCCATTTATATCCCTGTTTTTGATAGTTTCTTAATTCAGCCTTTAACTTTAATGGCAATGAAATATTTGAGATCTTTTCAGTATCGTTAATTTTATTTAAGTCAACCAAATACATATTATTAATACCTGATTTCTCATCATTTATTAGCTTAAAATGGTGTTTTTTAATACGAATCACACCTTTTTCACAATTACCAAATTGATAAAGATTTTTATACTTGGCAAACCATTCTTCAGGTAAAATAACTATTTCATCATTGGGAAGAATAAATTCCCTTATACCATTTAAAATATAGTTTTTAAAATTTATAAAGGGCAATTCAAATTTATCAAACTTTACAATTGCATTTACATCGAACCAGTCGTTATTGTATGTAATATTAAAATCGATATTTATTTGGCCTTTATAAAAAATTTTATCCTGGTATTTTGGGTTTATTACAATTCCTTCTTTTTGAAGTGTCTTTTCGTATTGGTTAAACCAGTTTATATATCCATAAAATTCGGTGAAATTATTATTTAACACGAAATAATTGTCATAAAATTTTAATTCACAATTAATAAGGGTTTCAATTATTCTGTTTTCCCACTCCTTATCCCGTTTGAACTTTAAAAAACAATATACATTATTAGTACTTTTAATACTTACATATGTTTGCTGTTTGGTTTTAGTTGAGACAACCTGTTCATTATAAATAAAATCAAGAAAAAGTACAGGTTCAAGCTTAAGGTTTTCTGCAATAGAAAGCATTGCAGTTTTTTGAGGATTAATTTCCTTTATTTCAAAACCTTTTACTTTAACCTCGAAATTTTTAACAGCATTTAAAACAAATGATTCAAAATATTTTAATTCGGATGATTTTGGGATTGAAACATTCTTTTTAATGAAAAAAGGCTTAAGCTTAAGTGAATCAATATCTTTAATGAAATATAAAATATTATCAATAACCATTATACAAGGGCTGTTAGTAATTACCTTGCTTGCTTTATTTAACAATTGCAGCTCTTTATCAGCAATTGTAATGCTTAAAGAATATAATGTTTCTGTTTCAATTCTTTCAAAATAGAATAAAGGTTCAGCACTATTTTTTGAAATTAAAACCTCATCTTCAACATGTATTGTGTTATATTTTTTTTCTTTATAATAAAGCTTGAAATTATTTTTAGAAATTAGGGAAACAACTTTATACAATCGTTTTTCAATAAATGGTCTTATGCGTTGTTGTATAAATTCGGGAGATAATTTATCGTAAAAAAGCTTACTTGTTTTTTCTTTTGAAAATGCTTTAAAAATGTTCTTCTCACTGTATTCATCAATAATATTTATTATTTCATGTTCTTCAGGCAGTATTTTATTATTATTAATATTTTCTTTAATAACCTGTTCATTAACCGAAAAATAAGTGCTTCCTTCTTTAAACTGATAATAATACGGGATTATCACATATCCAAATGCACGGTGATCGACAAGGGCAAAAACAATATTTTGAGAGACAGTATATACCATTTGTTAGTTATGATGATAAATGGAAATGGCAAAAAATAAACCAGCGAATTTCAAAAAAAATTGTGATTTTCCACAGTAATTGTATCAATTTATTTAGAGTTGTTATGTAAGAATTGTTTTTTTCTTTCATTTTAGAATATTACTTTTAGCAAAACAAATCTAATATTGACAGAATAGTGTTTAATTATCAAAATAGAATTTATAAAATACTATTAATTAGCGTGTTGTTGTTTGTTGAGTTAAATTGCTGTTTTTTGATACAAGCACAAGACAACATCGTCCCAATTGAAATATCTCAGGAAAAAATTATTGTTGATGGTGTTATCTATTATCTTCACACTGTTGAGAAAGGGCAGACTTTATATTCAATAAGCAAAGCCTATAATATTTCGTTTTTCGAAATTACACAAGAAAATCCCGATGTTATGTTTGGGTTAATGATAGGGCATGTTTTAAAAATACCTGAAACAGGGCTTAAGAAAAAGGAAGAAGAAGAAAACAGGTTTACTTTTCATCATGTAGAAAAAGGCCAGACTGTATATTCTTTAACAAAACAATATAACATTGATACAAGTATTCTTTTTTCTTTAAACCCTGATGTAAGAAATGGCTTAAAAACAGATATGGTCCTAAAAATTCCGAAAGAAAAAAAAGAATTAACTCCTGATGAAGAAGATTACATTTTATATAAAGTTAAAAGAAAAGATACACTGTATTCCTTATCAAGGGAGTTTAACGTGACAATTAGCAACATTAAAGAATACAATGAGGAATTAAAAACAAGTCAGCT
>JAFGQQ010000137.1 GCA_016935595.1 Bacteroidales bacterium | reverse complement strand
GGTTTCCATATTTTTTGGCAAATATCCGATGACAAACGTAATTGTGAAGAGCCTGAACAGTTGCCAAATGCATTAATTGAAAGTGAGTTAACAATAACGCGGCTTGGCAAACCTCCCGATTTTTTAACTTTTGCCTGAGCATTAAGCTTTTCAATGCGGTCTTTTAAATCAAATTTATCATCAAGCACAGTAGCATGAACCAAATCAAGCAATGTTAGTTTGTTTCCCCCCTGGTTAATCCGTTCAAATATTTCAACCACATCATCAAGATCGTTATTAATTGTTTTAACAATACTAACAGGGTAATTCATAAGGCTTTCCCGGAATTCAGCCCAGCTATCGGCATATTTTGTTTTGTGCTTCAAATCGTAATTCTTTATATCTTCGAGAATCTCAGTAAACGTATTTTCATCAAATGCATTAAACACAGGTATATTAAATTTTTCGCTTTTTGTACGCGGAACAAGGAATTCTTTTCTTTTCATATTAAAACATATTCTTGAATAATCGGAATCCCCAATTTTTTTTCCTCGCAGTGTTGCATAAATCGATACTATACGCTGCTGTCCATCAATAATAAACTCACATTTTTCTTTGTCAGTTGAAGGATTAATTGACAGATATTCAGTTTTTCTGATAAAGTTTTTATACTTAGGCGGGGCCGACCATAAAAATATTGAACCAATGGGATACTGTAAATAAATGCTATTGAATAATTTAATTACTTTTGACCTTTCCCAAATATAATCGCGCTGGAAACGGGGTATTTTTATATGCCCCTTTTCCAGTTCTGTCATCATTTTATTTAAAGTCCAGTTTGTTACAATCTCAATTTTATTATCCATATATCGTATTTTATTTATACATAAAACCTGTGGTAAAATAATAATAAAACATTGCTTTAAAAAATATTTATTTATAAACTTAATCATTATAAAGTTTATTTTTAAAACCTTATAATGAAATTCAAGTAAAAATAAGTAATTTTGTTATTTATAAACACTTAGCCCGGTATACAAGTAATATTTGGATGAGGATAATATACCTGATATCAATTTTAATTCTTCTCCCAAATGCATTGTTTGGCAATCAAAGTCAATGCCAGCTTGTGTTTGACCATTTATCAACAGTCGATGGCTTATCGAACAGTTCGGTAAATGCAATAGCCCAGGACAAATACGGATTTTTATGGTTTGGCACGGATGATGGTTTAAACAAATTTGATGGTTATAATTTTACGGTTTATAAATATAACCCTGATGATTCGGCATCCATTAGCGGTAACCGTATTATGGAACTTTATATTGATAACAAAGGTAACCTTTGGGCAGGTGCCCACCAGGGAGGAATAAACAAATATAATTATCAGAAAGATAATTTTACACGATTATATTATAAACCCGATGAGTTAACCAGTTTAGGCAAATGTTATATAAAAAGTATTTTTCAGGACAGCAATGGAAACCTTTGGATAGGGACTCTTGAAGATGGTGTTTTTAAATTCAATACAGAAAACGGTAAATTTTCATGGTTCAGCCATATACCCGGTGATGAATCATCTCTTAACAATAATGATGTGTTTTCGATAATTGAAGACCGCTACGGAGATATTTGGTTTGGCACAAATGGTAAAGGCATATCAAAATATGATGCAAAAAATAACTCATTTGTGCAATATAAAATTCCTGGCGAAAATAAACTTGATAAGGCCATTACTTTTGGCAAAACCCTTTTTGAAGATTCGGAAGGCAACTTCTGGATTGGCACCGAAGGAAAAGGAATATATCATTGGAACAGGTTAAATGATAATTTTACCCATTATTTTGAAAATGATAACAGCCTGACTAATAATACCATAACCTGTTTCTATGAAAATGGTGATCAAATCTGGATTGGAACAGATGGTGGTGGCCTTAATTCATATGATAAAAACACTGGAAAATTCAGTTATTGTAAACGTAACTACTTTTTTCCGGAAAGATTAAGCAGCGATGCAGTATTATCAATTTTTAAGGATAAGCATAATAGCATTTGGATAGGTACTTTTGGCGGTGGCATAAATGTATATCACCCTAACAACATGAAATACCAGTTTTATTCAGAAAAAGGAGGACACCCGGGTGGATTAAGCCACAGCTCGGTTATTTCAATTTTTGAAGACAGTAAAGGTTATATTTGGGTAGGCACCGACGGAGGAGGCCTAAATAAATTCGACCCCATTAATCACACCTTTGAAAGTTATACCCATAATAAAAACAAAAACTCCATTAGCAGTAATGTAATTACAGCAATATTCGAAGACAGCAAAAAAAACCTTTGGATAGGTACTTACATGCAGGGTTTGAATTTATTCGACCGGAAAAACAACCGTTTCATAAATTTCAGGCACGATATTAATAATCCTAATTCAATAAGCCATAATAATATATGGTGTATTTACGAAACAAGTGAGGGAAAATTATTAATCGGGACTTTTGGTGCCGGAATTGATATTTTTGATTATAACACAAAAAGCTTTCAGAATTTTAGAAATATCCCTTCCGATGAAACCAGCCTTAGCCACGACAATATTATTATTATTTACGAAGGAAGGGATAAAAATATATGGATTGGCACAGGAACAGGAGGTGTAAATTTATTTGATATTGAAAAAGGGACCTTCAAACGCTACATGCACGATCCTGAAAATCCTGAAAGCATTAGCTATAATGACATTTATGATATTTATGAGGATAATAACGGCAATTTATGGATTGCTACTAACCACGGATTAAACCTTTTTAATAAAATAACAGAAAGATTTAAATCTTTTACGGTTGAAGAAGGGCTGCCCTCGAATACTATACAAAATATTATTGACGACGGACAGGGTTATTTATGGCTTAGCACAGGGAATGGAATTTCAAAATTTGAAATAGCAAGCCAAAAATTTACAAATTTTACGGGGGGCAATGGAATAGAAAATAATAACTTTAATTATTCGGCTTCGATAATGGATAGAAGGGGTAGGATTTATTTCGGCGGAATAAACGGGCTTATTGTTTTTAAACCCGAAGAATTAGTTTCTAACCAGGAAATACCTGAGGTGGTTATCAACAAACTTGTAATTTTTAATAAAACCGCCATTCCCGGAAAACCTGGATCGCCTCTTGTAAAACCAATTTATAATACCGATGAAATAAAACTTAAACGGAAACAAAATTCATTTACACTCGAATTTGTTGCCATGAATTTTATTAACCCGATGAAAAATGAGTACGCCTATAAACTTGAAGGCTACGATAAAGAATGGATATATACCGACGCATCGCGAAGATTTGCCACATATTCTAACTTACCCGGAGGCTCTTATTATTTTAAAGTTAAAGCCTCAAATAATGACGGTATCTGGAATGAAACCGGACGAACCTTAAAAATTATAATAATACCCCCTTTCTACAAAACTTATATATTTTATATCCTGGTTATATTAATTATCGCTCTTTGTGTTTACCTGATAGTTAAAAGCAAAGTAAAGCAATTGGAAAGAATGAATGTGCTATTAGACCAGAAGGTTAAAATGCGAACTGTGGAAATTGATAATCAAAAAAGCGAAATTGAAGCCCAACGGGATGAAATAGAACTTCAAAAGCAGGTTTTAATCGACCAGAAACAAAAAATTGAAGACCAAAACAAAAAATTACTTAAACAACGTGAAGAACTTGAAAATGAAGTACAAGAGCGTACAAAAGATTTAGAAACCGCAAAATTAAAAGCCGAAGAATCCGATAATTTAAAAACTGCATTTCTTACCAACCTCTCACATGAAATAAGGACACCAATGAACGCCATTATTGGTTTTTCAAGTTTATTAGCAGACACAGAAGTTACTGACGAGCAAAGGAATGAATTTATTAACCACATTAATCATAACAGCATTACTCTGTTACATATGATCGATGATATAATTGATGTTTCGAAAATTGAATCGAACACAATTGAAATTAACAAAAACGAATGCTCATTAAATGTGATCCTTATTGACCTGTATTCAACCTATATAAATTACAAATCGGAAATTGGCAAGGCCCATATTGACTTTAGGCTTAGTAATCCTTTTAAAAATGAAAATATTAAGCTCCTGACCGATTCATACCGGTTTAGGCAAATATATGCCAATTTACTTAATAACGCCTTTAAATATACCAATGAAGGTTATATTGAATTTGGAGTTAAAAAAGATGGCGACAGATATGTATATTTTGTAAAAGATACCGGAATCGGAATACCGGAAGACAAAAAAGCCATAATATTTGATAGGTTCACAAAGGCCGATGATGATACAAGCCATGTTTTCAGGGGAACAGGCGTGGGATTGACCCTTTCAAGAAAGCTGGCTTCACTATTAGGCGGATATTTATGGGTCGAAACTGAACAACAAGTCGGCTCAACATTTTACTTTACTATACCACATATTATTGAAAAATCGGAAAGAGCTGAATCGCTAGATATGGACTGGTCTGATAAAACAATTATTGTTGCCGAAGATGAAGATGAAAATTATTTGCTGTTTTTAAATATTTTAAATAAAACCAATGCACAAATTTTCCGGGCAATTAATGGCCAGGAAGTTATTGATTTATATCAAAAAAATAAAAATGTCGATGCCATTGTAATGGATTTAAGAATGCCTGTTATGGATGGTTTTGATGCCATTGAAAAAATTCGAAAAATTGATGAAAAAATACCGGTTATTGCTGTTACTGCCTATGCTTTCTCTGTTGACAGGGAAAATATACTTAACTTGGGTTTTAACGACCTTATTTTAAAACCCCTGAAATCAAATATTTTTATTTCAACCTTGATGAAATATCTTGGAACAAAATAAATCCCGGCAATTTTTTTTAACAGCCAATACAATATTCCTATTAATTGCACCTAAGCCTCATAGTATATTCGCTGGTTTGCCCGGCCGGGATATTTACTTTATTAAACATATAATCTTTCCCATTCAAAGAAAAACTATTACTCCCTTGCCAGAAAATGTTTCCGGAATAGCCATAAATAAAAAAAACTGGCTCCTGGGTTGTAAACACCTCTGATACAGAATTTCCCTCGAGGTTTTTAAATCCTGAAAACACCCAATTGCCCTTAACATCCAAATACCTGATAATAAATTCGGATTTTGACCTGCACGTATTTTCAATTTTTATGTAATAATACTTATTATCGGTTATCGATAAATTTTCAATATTAAGGGTTGGAGGAATATCAATTTTGTGCGCAAATACAAATTGTTCGGCATGGGCACCCTTTTTGTAATCATTTCCGGGTTCGCCAAAAGCCTGCCTTCCGGGCCCGGCAGTTTCAGCCAGGTAGTAACGGTCATCGCCATTTTTAAAATATACCCCGCCGGGTACCTCATCATTTTTGACTGCAGCAAGCATATGGTTAGTAACACCAACAAAAATAATATCATTGGGATTGATCATATAAGATAAAATACCAACAAAAAGCATTGTTTTTGAATCGCAATCGCCATAACCCCTTATTAACAATTCAGGAGGGCAAAGGGCACCTCCGGTATATTTTTTTCCTTCAAATTCATCGGGAATGGCATAAGGTATATCCTGAACAAACTTAATAGCCATTTCAATACGGTGGTGCCTTGTGTCAATTTCATTGTTCTGTAATATCTGAATTAACAAATTTGCAATGCCCTTGCAATAAACCGGGGCATAATAATTTACAGCAGCCGTCAGGTCAATTTCAATACGGTTATCTATAACCTTAAACATCCCATCTTCTAATTGCTTCTTTCTTTGAACCTCAATTTCAGGAGTTTGAATATATCGTTTTAAGAAATCCTTAGGCAAACCAAATTTATCAATGTCTTTATCAGTAACTGCAACATCAAATTGTAAACTTACAGTGTTAAGTTTGCCAATATGATCCATAAATGTATAATCGATTAAATATAAACCATTTTCCTTTTTAGTATTGTAAACTACATGGCTGTTTTTTTGGTAATTCGATTTGGAAAAACCGGTACAGGTAATTATTAATACCAGAAAAAATATACATATCCTTTTCATTATGCAAATTTTTATGAATACTTCTTTATTTTCAATTTCAAAAATACATAAAACCAACCATTTTAATATATTTTTTATCTTTGTAATTTATAACTATTCTAAATAAAGTATAATTTTGGGAAGGATTTTAGCCATTGATTACGGTTCAAAAAGGGTTGGACTGGCAGTTACCGATCCGTTAAAAATTATTGCTAATAATTTGGGCACAGTGCATTCGAAAGATATTATTGATTTTATTGAATCGTATATTAAAAATGAAAAAGTGGAGTGTATTGTTGTCGGCCACCCAAAAAAAATGAACAATGAGCCGTCTGAAATAATGCCACTAATAAATGCATTTTTAAAAGAATTAAATAAACATTTTCCCGAAATACCTGTTCAACTTATCGATGAACGTTTTACTTCAAAATTAGCTTTAAGGGCCATGATTGAAGGAGGAATGAAAAAAAAGGACAGACAAAATAAAAGTAATATTGATGCGGTAAGCGCTACTATATTATTACAACATTATTTACAAATGATAAAAAAGTAAGTTTTATGGTTTACCCTATTTTTGTTAATGGTTCAGCTGTATTAAGAAAAGTTGCAAAAGATATTGATTCAACATACGAAAACCTTCAGGAGTTTGTTGATAATATGTTTGAGACTATGTATAAATCGGAAGGAGTAGGTTTGGCAGCGCCCCAGGTTGGAAAATCAATTCGTTTATTTGTTGTCGATACCACCCCTTTTGAAGAAGATGACCCTACACTTAAAGGTTTCAAAAAGGTTTTTATTAATCCCGTAATAACCGAGCGTTCAGGAAATACATGGGTTTTTAACGAAGGTTGCCTTAGCGTTCCCGAAATTCGCGAAGATGTTGAAAGGCCGGATATAATAAAAATTAAATACCTGGATGAAAATTTCAAACCTCATGAAGAAACATATGATGGTATAAAAGCAAGGGTTATTCAACATGAATATGACCATATTGAAGGAATTTTATTTGTTGACCGTCTTTCGGCAATACGTAAAAAATTGCTGAAAGGAAGGCTTAATGCTATTACTAAAGGAAAATTTAAAACAAACTATAAAACAAGAATCCTTTAACCTGAAAGAATACCTATGGTGAGGGCTTCACCATTTTTGAATTTTATGATTCAAAAAGGTTAATGCAATTTTTATCTGATTATCAGAAAATTTTTATATTTTTAAAACCATATCTAGTTAGGTGCAATGAAGACAAAAGAGAATATCTTTTTATATTCAATTTTCAGGCTGTTATTTCCATTTATTATTGGAATTTCTTTACAAATTAAGTTCTTCTTATTTTCAGACTGCCTTGTGTATTTTCTGACAGGCTTTTTCATGCTTGCCCTTATTTTAAATGCTTCGGGCTGGTTATTAAAAATATACAGATTAAACCAAGTGTTTGGCATTTTTATAAATGCCTTTATGATTATTGCAGGAATAATGTTTACATACTTTAAATACCAAATTCCTGATTTAGAAAGTTATAAAAGTCCTAAAACCTTTATAGGTATTGTTACAGAACCCCCGACTATTAAAGAAAAAACAATACAATTAAAAACAAAGCTTATCTACCCCGAAAATATTACTTTGCAGTGCCTGTTGAATGTTGAACCATCAACAGATATGCCCAATCCAGGTGATACCTTAATTTTTAATGCCTCATTAAAGGAAATTACCAATTCTGGCAATCCGTTTGAATTTGATTACAAAAAATACCTGGCCGAACACGGTGTTTTCCTGGCAGCATACGTAACGCAGTCTGACTGGAAAATAATTGGCAGGTTCAATTCCTTTCACATTATCTATTTGGCAAATAAAGCCAGGACAAAAGTTTTGGGTTATTACAAAAAAATGAACCTAAACGGTAATGAACTTGCTATAATTTCGGCATTAACACTTGGCTATAAAAACTGGTTAACCCGCGAAATTAAAGAAGTTTTTTCAAGATCAGGGGCAATACATATACTTGCCGTTTCAGGTTTACATGTTGGAATTTTGTTTTTAATACTGAATTTTTTCTTGCAGTTTCTCAATAAATACAAGAAAGGATATATCTATAAATCATTCATTATTATCACGTTTATATGGGTTTATGCAACATTAGCCGGTTTGTCCCCATCTATCCTGAGAGCTTCATTAATGTTTACTATTATGGCAGCCGCTAAACTTCTAAACCGGCAAACAACAGTTTATCATTCATTGGCTCTTTCTGCATTTTTAATACTGTTAATTGATCCGTATTCGATAAAAGAAATCGGTTTTCAACTTTCATATTGTGCAGTAGCAGGCATTGCTTTTTTCCACCCAAAAATAAGCAGATTAATCATTGCCCGAAACCCAATATTATGCTATTTATGGGATTTAATAACCGTTTCAATTGCCGCACAAATATTTACTTTTCCGTTTTCACTCTATTATTTTCATCAATTTCCGGTATTATTTTTAGTTACAAACCTTATTGTTATACCTCTTGCTTTCATAGTTATAATATTTGTAATTACAGGGCTTATATTATCTTTTGTTCCGGCAATTTCGACTCTTATATTTCAATTCGTAGCATTATTGACAAGGTATATTTATTATGCCCTTAATTTGATTCAAAACATCAAATTTTCAGTAACTGAAAATGTATATTTCAATTTCACCCATCTTATTTTAACCTTACTACTAATTGCTTCTATATGTGTATTTGTCACAAATAAATCGTTTAAAAACATCATTATATGTTTGACGGGAGTGTTTATTTTTTCTGCTTACCTGCTTTTTATCGATATTAAATTAAACCATACCAAAAAATTCACACTTTATAATTCCAGAGAAACAACTATTTTAGCCCTATATAAAAATAAAAAATGTGTTATTATTTCTGATGCAAACCATAAGAACATATCAGATAATTATTGCATTAAAGAAGACTTATTGCATTGCGGAATAAAAAAGAAAGCCATTACTTCACTTACATTTGATTCAATACAGTATTCGAATAACTATCTGTTTAAAAAAAATTTATTAAATAACTCTGTTATGCTGGTGCAATTTGATACTTTAAAAATTGGTATTATAAAAGATAAAATACCTTCTGAATTAATTCCATCAAAGCCTTTAAAAATCGATTATTTAATTCTTTGTGAAAATCCAGGCATTCCTATAACAAAACTTAATAATATTCTAAATGCAGATGTAATAATTTTTGACTCATCGAATAAATCACATACTACAAAAAAGTGGATAAACGAATGCCAAAAAACAGGAAAAAAATATCATAATACCAAAACAAAAGGCGCCTATACGGTTGTTTTATAGAAAATTAGACGATTGCTTAATTGTATAAAACAATAAATCATCGGGTTATTTAAATGAAACTTTTTTAAAAAGATATGGTAAAAGTGCCGGATATTAGTTTATTTTGCATTTTTTATTACAAGACAAACAAATTATTTTCGAATGAAAATAGTCATTGCCGGAGCAGGTGAAGTTGGGTCGCATTTAGCAAAAATGTTAATTAATGAAAATCATGATATTGTTGTGATTGATCCGGACGAAAAAAATTTAAAAGGAATTGAAAACTTAGACCTGCTTACTATTCAAGGCTCTGCTACTTCATTAAATGTATTAAAGGAGGCAAACATTAAAAAAGCCGACTTGTTTATTGCTGTTACGTATTCTGAAGATACTAATATCACTTCTGCAATGCTTGGCAAAAAGTTAGGTGCAAAAAAATCGATTGCCCGTATCGATAATAAAGAATACCTGTTCCCAAGCAATAAAGAATTTTTTGAAAGCATGGGCATTGATTACCTGATATACCCGGAAAATATAGCTGTGCGCGAATTGGTTAACCTTGTTACACAGGCAGGAACAGCCGATTTTTTTGATTTTTCAGGTGGAAAACTCTCTCTATATGTATTAAGGCTTGGCAAAGATGCACCGCTAATTAATAAAACAATAAAAGAAACTACCAACAATATAGATAATTTAGAATACAGGGCAGTAGCTATTACCCGGAATAATGAAACCATTATACCCAGAGGAAATGAAATGTTTAAGCTAAATGATGTTATATATGTTATTTCTAACCAGTCTGGAATAAAAGAATTAATGGAATTATCGGGGAAAGAGCAGCTGCAGATTAAAAATATTATGATTCTGGGAGGTAGCCGGATAGGGATTGGCGCAGCAAACCAGCTCGAAAATAAATACAATGTTAAACTGGTTGAACAAAATAAAGAAAAATGTTTTAAGCTGGCCGGAATATTAAATAACACCCTCATAATCAACGGTGACGGCAGAAACCTCGACCTGCTTTCAGATGAAGGTTTAAGAAACATGGATGCATTTATTGCTGTTACAGGAAATTCCGAAACAAATATCCTGTCATGCCTTTTGGCAAAACAATTAGGAGTAAAAAGAACCATTGCGGAAATTGAAAACATCGATTACATTCATATTGCAGAAAGTATGGGTATTGATACTATTATCAATAAAAAACTTATAACCGCAGGTAGAATTTCAAGATTTACGCGCAGTGCCGAAGTATCTGACATAAAATGTTTAACCGGTACCGATGCTGAAGTAGTTGAATTTATTGCCCAAACAAATTCAAAAATTACAAAAGGAAAATTAAACCAAATTGATTTTCCAAAAGATTCGATTGTTGGCGGTTTCGTGAGAGGCGAAAGCAGTTTTATTGCTACCGGAAATACCCAAATCCAGGCAAACGATAAAGTTGTTGTTTTTGCCCTTCCAAAAGCTTTTGAAAAACTCGAAAAGTTCTTTAATTAATATTTGGTAATTAATTAATAACTGTTTAAAATTACTGCTAAATTTCTATTATCAACTAAAACATCATGATAAACTGGAGGGTTATTCTTCATATTCTCGGCATTTTACTTTTTGGCGAAGCATTCTTTATCCTTTTATCAGCGTGCATTTCCTTTCTTTACAGCGAAAATAACGAAGGTATTAATATTTTGCTTTCTTCTGCAGTTACAGCAGTTTCAGGGGCAATCTTATATCTTCTTTCAAATAAACCCCAATACCAGATAGGGAAAAGAGAAGGTTATATTATTGTATCATTTGCATGGATAATTTTTTCAATTTTTGGCTGCCTGCCTTTTCTATTTACCGAATCTATCCCCTCTTTTACAAATGCTTTTTTTGAAACAGCATCCGGATTTACTACAACCGGTGCCTCTATTCTTAATGATATTGAATCGCTGCCCCATGGTGTTTTATTTTGGAGAAGCCTCACCCAGTGGCTTGGGGGAATGGGTATTATTGTATTGTCAATAGCCATATTGCCCATTTTAGGAATTGGAGGAATGGAATTATTTGTAGCCGAAGTTCCAGGGCTAACTCCCGACAAATTACACCCCCGCATAACAGATACTGCAAAAAGGCTTTGGATAATATATATAATATATACCCTTGCTGAAACTATTCTTTTAATGTTTGGAGGGATGAACCTTTTTGATGCTGTTAACCATTCATTTACTACTATGGCCACTGGGGGTTATTCTACCAAACAAGACAGTATTGCATATTTTAATTCGCCTTACATCGATTATATAATAACACTATTTATGTTCCTCGCCGGAACAAATTTTACATTATCGTATTTTGCCCTTAAATTGAATTTTAAAAAAATATTTACTAATGAAGAATTTCGTTATTATACAGGATTTATACTTATTTTTTCAATATTAATCGCATTAGGAATTTATCTAAGTAACAACTATTCTTTTGGGGAAGCTTTCAGAATTTCGATTTTTCAGGTTGTATCGATAATTACCACAACCGGTTATATTACATCCGATTATTTACAATGGATACCCGTACTAACTATTTTAATATTTGCATTAATGTTTTTTGGGGGATCAGCGGGTTCAACAGGTGGCGGGATTAAAATTGTCCGCATAGTGCTCATGTTAAAAACCAGTTATCTCGAACTTAAAAGGTTATTGCACCCAAATGCCGTTATCCCGGTTAAGTTTAACAATAAATCTATTCCTCCACAGATTATCTCTGTAGTAATGGCTTTTATTGCTTTCTATGTTTTTACAATGGTATTAAGCACAATTATTATGGCTTCGCTTGGCCTCGATTTTGAATCTGCAATTGGTTCATCTGCTACATGCCTGGGAAATATAGGGCCGGGAATAGGGTCGGTAGGGCCTGTTTTTAATTTCAACCATGTTCCGATAGCTGGAAAATGGTTTCTTTCCTTTTTAATGATATTAGGCCGTCTCGAACTATTTACCATGCTGGTAATGTTTACTCCTGCCTTCTGGAAAAGGTAAAAAAGCCAGGCCTCTTTATTTAAACCCGACTTTTTCTTGCATATTTTTAATATAAAAAACTCTTTATTGAAATTTTTTACATTAAGTTTTCGTTGTTTTTACAATTCAACTTTTTTTGTAAAACGTATATCCCTTGAAGATGCGCCAATATGAATTTCAAACTCGCCCGGTTCAATTACCCATTTTTTTTCTTTTTCGCTAAAAAAAGAAAACGCCCTTTCGTCAAGCAGCACCTCAACAATACCCTCTTCACCCGGATTTAGGCCTATTTTCCCGAATCCTTTTAATTCTTTTACCGGACGGTGGGTTGAACATTCCATATCTGACACATAAACCTGTATAATTTCTTTTCCATAAATTTCCCCGGTATTTTTTATCGTTACCTTAACAGTAAAAGCAGAATCTCCATTTTTAACAATATCCATCCGCGGATATTCAAATGTAGTATAAGATAAACCATAACCAAATGGAAACAGGGGTTCGGCATTTTTAATGTCGTAATGACGGTATCCCATGTATATTCCTTCAGAAAAATATACTTTTTTATCCCCATCATTATCAAAATAACTGCTATATGTGGGATTATCAGTTAATTGTTTTTCAAAGGTCACCGGTAGTTTACCGGATGGATTTGTTATTCCGAACAAAATTTCTGCAACAGCCTTTCCGCCTTCCTGGCCGGGATACCATGCATGTACCAGTGCTTTTACCCTGTAAAGCCACTTTTGCATATCAACATTCCCTCCACTATTTAAAACAACAATAGTGTTTTCATTCAAATCGAGAATTTTATTTAAAAATTCTTCCTGTTTGGCAGGCAATTCAAAAGTCCTGTCAAAACCTTCACTTTCGGTATTTTTGTCGAAACCAATAACAGCAATAACAACATCCGCTTTTTTCGCAAATGCAAATGCATCGTCCGAAGGTTTTTCATTGTATTTTTCGTATCCGAATCGAAAACTGGCACTCCCGCCATTTTGAAAATATTCAATTTTAACACTGTTTTCTTTTCCTTCTTCCAGCCAGGCTATTTCAGATGAAGTCTTTTCTGCCTGGTCGTGCCATTCATTTATCAGCATTTTATCATTTAAATAAAACCGGTACCCATCATCACCACTTAATATAAACCTATATTTACCCGATTGCTCAACCTTTATTATCCCTGTCCACCTTACCGATACTTTCTGACAAGGTATATCTTCAGCAATATAATTATCAAAGGAAAAATCTATTATGCTGTCAATTCGGGTAAAAGCAGGTTCATTTTCAAGGTTCATTGTTTTAAAAATATCAGCTTTTAACCCTTTTAGCATGCCTTTTTCAGACATAGTGTAAAAATTGTTGTTAACCTGGAAAAAATTTTTCGGAACTTGCTGAAATGGCCCTGCTGAATGTAAAACGGTCACGTCTTGGCCTATAAGATTTTCAATCCCTTCTTTTACAGATACCGGATCAAGCGCATCGACATAAGAACTTCCTCCCCCCCCTGTAACTGCAGGGTCGGCATTTGGTCCTAAAACAGCTACAGTTTTTAACATGGCTTTGTCTAAAGGTAAAATTCCCGAGTTTTTCAATAAAACAATACCCTCCCGTGCTGCTTCTAGTGCAATTTTAGAACATTCTTCTTTGTCAGCTTCATATCCGGCAAACAAATCTGGATTGTCATAATATCCGAATTTCATAATCGTCCTTAAGATACGTCTTACTTTATCGTCAATGGTTGATTCAGTAACCCGTCCGTCTTTAATTGCAGGCAACAAACTGTCCCGGTTCATATATTTACCATAGGGCATTTCAATATCCAGCCCTCCATTTGCTGCGCCAACCGATTCATAAGTCGAAGTCCAGTCCGACATTATAAAACCCTCAAAACCCCATTCTTCCTTTAATATATCATTATTTAAAAACGGATGTTGCGAACAATGTATTCCATTTACAAGATTATAAGCAGTCATCACAGAAGCAACCTTTCCTTTTTTTACACATGCTTCGAAAGCCGGAAGGTAAATCTCACGTAATGTACGCTCATCCATGTCTGAACTTACAGTATGGCGGGCAAAATCCTGATAATTGGCAGCATAATGTTTAGCTGTTGCCATTACGCCCTCATCCTGCATCCCTATAATATAATTTGATGCTATTTCTCCAGCCAGGAAAGGGTCTTCGCCCAGGTATTCAAAATTTCTCCCACACATAGGGGCACGGTGAATATTCATGGCAGGGCCAAGCATTATATGTACATTTTTCGCTTTTGCCTCTTTAGCAATAGAAGCACCAACTTTATTTGCCAGTTCAACATTCCAGGATGCAGCAAGAGCTATAGAACCCGGATAAGAGGTTGATTTCCCGTAATTTCTAACCCCAACCGGCCCATCGGCCATCCGAATCATTGGAATATTAAACCTTTCAACAGGCATAATATTAAAATTTTCATACCCTCCAATGTAGTCTATTTTTTCTTCAAGGGTCATACGACTGATTATTTCATCAACCCGCTTATCAATATCAAGGTTTTTATTCTGATATGGTTTGCTTGTGCATGATAATAAACTAACAACTGTCAGAATAATTAACAATTTCATAGGTATTTTCATATGTTTTGAGTTTTAATTGATTTATATAGTGTCTTAAATATAAATAAATAATTAGAAATTCTCAATTAATGACATTAATTTTACAAACCATTATTACATATTAAATGAAAAAATACAGTTTTGAAGCCGTTATTTTCGACCTCGACGGGGTAATTACCAAAACAGCCCTGGTGCATGGAGCGGCATGGAAGAAAATGTTTGAAGATTATTTAAGATACCGTGAAAAAAAATACGGCGAGCCTTTTCAGGAATTTACGCACAATAATGACTATCTTCCATACATTGATGGTAAACCCCGGTATAATGGGGTAGAATCCTTTCTTAAATCGCGCGGTATTAACCTTCCATATGGCACCCCGGAAGATAAACCTGATACAGAAACAATTTGCGGGCTGGGAAACAAAAAAAACAAAGTTTTTAATGAAATAGTAGAAAAAGAAGGTGCTGAAGTTTACAACTCGACCATCGGGCTTATTAAACAATTGAGAAAGGCAGGCATAAAAACCGGGGTTGCTTCATCAAGCAAAAATTGTAAATTAGTACTAGAAAAATCAAATTTGTTATCGTATTTTGAAACAAGGGTTGATGGAATAGTATCTGCCGAATTAAAACTCAAAGGAAAACCCGAACCCGATATTTTTACAACAGCTGCAGATAACCTGGGAGTAAAATATTCAAAAACAGTTATTGTCGAAGATGCAGTTTCAGGAGTTCAGGCAGGGGCTAAAGGTAATTTCGGACTGGTAATAGGCCTTGCCAGGGAGGATAATGAAAAAGAGCTAAAAAACAACGGCGCAGATATTGTTTTAAAAGATATTGAAGAGCTGAGGGGAATAGATGGCCTCGAAAAAGAATTTGTGATAAAAAATCACCTCTAAGGCAATAATAAAATTCCTGCTTATATAGTTTTTTTAAACGAATTTTGTTATTTTGGACAGATCATTAAAATTTTCTTTTTCAACAGAACATCAAAACCAGGTTTATGAATAATTTAAATTACGGGGTAGTTGGAAATTGCAGGAGTGCTGCATTAATCTCTGACAGAGGGTCAATCGATTGGCTATGCCTCCCCAATTTTAGCTCAGCTTCTGTATTTGCAAAAATATTAGACAACAAAAAAGGTGGTGAATTTGTGATCGAAGCTGACGAAAATTATTCCATCAAACAACGTTATATTGAAAATACCAATATTCTCCTAACCTTATTCGACGATGGCAATAATACTTTTGAACTGATTGATTTTATGCCACGTTTTATTACAGAACAAGGCGATTATTTCAACCCGCCTGATATGATCAGGTATATAAAAATACTTAAAGGCTCTCCGGTTATTAGGGTTATATATAACCCACGGTTAAACTATGCACAGTATGATACAGTTTCCGAAATTGGCGAAGAATTCATTAAAAGCTATACTTCTGAAGGAATTTATGATTCAGTGTATTTATATTCGAACCTAGACTTTAAACAAATTTTAGATGGAAATGAAATAGCATTGGAACGCGATGCTTACTTTTTGTTAAGCTATAACCAGAAAATTGAGGATATGCAGCTTAACAAAATATATTTAAAGTTACAGCGCACCAAAGTTTACTGGTATAACTGGATTGAAAAAAACATCCGGTTTAACAAGTTCAATCCTGAAATAATCCGCAGCGCACTTGTGCTTAAACTATTAACCTACCAGGTAAGCGGTTCTATTTTAGCGGCAGTTACCACTTCAATACCTGAAACTATTGGAGGCGAAAGAAACTGGGACTACCGTTATTGCTGGATCAGGGATGCTTCGATGGTAATTAAGGTTTTAATGACCCTGGGCCATACTACCGGAGCAAGAAGGTTCTTGAATTACATAGTTGACCTTATACCTTTTAAGGACGAAAAAATACAGATAATGTATGGAATTAAAGGGGAAAAAATATTGACCGAATCAACATTAGACCATCTCGAAGGATATGAGGGTTCAAAACCAATAAGAATTGGAAATTCAAGGTATGAATTAAGGCAAAACGATATTTATGGTGTATTAATGGATGTTATTTACCAAAATTTCCTTCTTTATGTTAAATCGCAGGAAGTAAGCGAAGAACTCTGGACTTTGGTAAGGAGCATTGCCAAAACAGTAATTACAAACTGGAAAAATACCGATATAAGTATATGGGAGAACAAACGTGAAGAAATGCATTATGTTTTCTCAAAAGTCCTTTGCTGGTTAGCTATGGACAGGGGTATGAAAATTGCCTTAAAACTGGGTAAAATTAATTATGAAGAAGAATGGCGCTTTGTCAGGGACGAAATTAAAGAAGATATACTTAGTAAAGGATGGAGTGAAGAACTCCAGGCATTTAAACAATCCTACGAGTCGGACGAAATGGATGCTTCCATATTGTTGATGGAAACATACGGTTTTATCGAGGCCGGTGACCCAAAATATGTGAGTACGGTAAAAGCAATAAAAAAACACTTGTTAACAAACGGTTTGATGGCAAGATACAGGCAACCCGATGATTATGGCCAGCCTGCATCCTCATATAACGTTTGTACCTTCTGGTTAATCAGAAGTTTATATAAAATTGGCGAGCAGGAAGAAGCCGAGCAACTTTTTAAGGAAGTATTATCCTATAGCAACCATTTAGGCTTATTTAGCGAAAACATTGATATTTCGTCTAAAAGGCTGTTGGGTAATTTCCCTCATGGCTCAACCCATCTCGCATTAATTGAAGCTGCCATGACAATTGCCAAAGGCGGAAGATGGGAAAATTTTGAATAATTTTTTGCTTTCAACAAAAAAGAAAAATAGCTTAACATTTAAGATATGTAAGGGCTAAATTATTTATAACATCATTTCAATCAAAGGACTTTTTGTGTGTTACCGGGAAATAATCTTCAATGGTTTCAGGCAACCCAATCGTAATTATTAACTTAACCCTCGAAAAAGTTTATTTTGCATTTATCTTCCTGTTATTGCCCTATGGGAAATAAAGTATCTTTCATTAATGCACACATTGCTTTGCAACACAGATAATCCTTAAATTAAAGCTTAAACAAAGAGTGCTGTTTTTTTAAGGTTTTTTACAAACCTTATTTTCATTTTATAAAATCGCATAAAACTAAAATTGACAATGATATACAAAACCTGAATATTGAACACCATTCGATAGCATAACTATTTATTCCATAACAAATAATTGTAATTTATTTGATTATATTTAAGCCATAAACAAAAATATATGGATTCTTTTTTATCTTCAATTAATGATATTATTTCCTTGTACAATAATTATGTCGGGGGATATTTACTATTGCTGATACTTGTTCCAACTGGTATATATTTTTCAATTAAATTTAAATTTTTACCTGTATGGAAAATAAGGCATTCATTTAATATTATCAGGGGAAAATACGATAATGTAAAAGATGACGGTGAAATTAACCATTTTAAAGCATTAACTGTTGCGCTATCTGCCACAGTAGGAACAGGTAATATTGTTGGTGTAGCGCTGGCAATTTATTATGGCGGCCCAGGGGCAGTTTTCTGGATGTGGGTTACCGGGTTACTTGGAATGGTGCTTAAATATACAGAATGTACTTTGTCGATGAAATACAGAAAAATTCATAAAGATGGTACAGTTTCGGGAGGCCCTATGTATTATATGGCCGAAGGGTTAAAAAACAAACTGGGAAAAGGGTCAAAGATTTTGGCTGTATTTTTCGCAATTGCCACTATTCTTTGCTCCCTTGGTACAGGTAATATGGCACAATCAAATTCAATTTCGCATGTAATGTTTTATAATTACAATATCCCAACATGGTTAACCGGTGTAATTATTTCATCGGTTGTATTTCTGATAATAATAGGCGGACTAAAAAGAATTGCAAAACTTACTTCAGCCCTTGTTCCGTTTATGGCTTTATTATACTTCTTTTTTTCGATTATAATTATTGCAATTGAATACAAAAATATACCTGTGGCGTTATCTTTAATAGTCACCGATGCTTTTACCGGTACTGCCATTACCGGTGGTTTTGCAGGGTCAACTTTTTTTATGGCAATGCTTTACGGTGTAAGGCGCGGTTTATTTTCAAACGAAGCCGGGCAAGGATCGGCTGCTATTGCACATGCAGCTTGTAAAACTAATTATCCGGCCCGGGAAGGCATGGTCGCATCAATTGGCCCATTTGTTGACACATTAATTATATGCACACTTACTGCCCTGGTAATTATACTAACCGGAGCGTGGAACGATGGAATACAGGGAGTAGAAATGACTGTTGACGGGTTTGGCCGGGGTTTGTCTGTTTTAGGGCTCCAGTTTCTTGGAAAACATATTGTTGCAGCCGGGCTGTTTCTTTTTGCCTTTTCAACAATAATTAGCTGGTCGTATTATGGCGACAGGGCTGCAGAATTTTTATTAGGGCCAAGGTTCATTACACCTTATCGGTATTTGTATATTCTTTTTATTTTCTTTGGTTCGGTCTGGGGGCTCGAATTAGT
>JAFGQQ010000136.1 GCA_016935595.1 Bacteroidales bacterium | reverse complement strand
GAAGCGTCTTTTAAAACTTCCATCGATTCTATGTCGGAAGGGTTTAAATAGGAGATGTTGGATGTTGGAAACCCGTCAACAACATATAAAGGGTCTGAGTTATTAACTGTGCTTATACCCCTGATACGAACTGAAGCTTCTGAGCCTGGGGCACCAGATGCAGATGTGATCATAACACCTGCAACACGTCCCTGGATAGATTGCTGGACATTGGTTGTAGCTATTTTTGTTAGTTCATCTGTTTTTACCGAAGCAATAGAACCGGTAAGGTCGCTTTTTTTTACCGAACCGTAACCGATTACAACAACTTCATCGAGTTCTTTTGTTTCTTCTTCCATTACAACATCAATTACATCTTTTCCTGCAACCGGAATAACCTGTTGAACATATCCAATGAAAGAATATACAAGAGAAGCGCCTGCTTCAGTTACTTTAATACTGTAATTGCCTTCTAAATCAGAAATTGTTCCAATTGTAGTGCCTTCAACAACAATATTTACACCGGGTAAAGGCTCGCCACTTTCTTTTGCTGTAATTTTACCAGTTACAACATTGTCTTGTTGTTTTACCTGTGCAGGGTTTCTTAAACTGTTCACCGATTGAACCCTGATGTCAGATGGTTTTGCCTTTTCAGCCGGTTTGTCGGTGTTTTTAGCCGAAAGCACAATGTGCTTGTCAACTATTTGGTAAGCAATGTCTTTGTCTTCAAGGATTTCATCAAGAATGTTTTCAACCCTTGAATCTTTTACATCGATAGTGACTTTTTCGTTGACATCTATATCATTGTTGTTGTAAAAGATGTCAAATTCAGTCTGGTTTTCAATTTTAGCAAATAACTCGCCTATCGAAACATCTTTTTCATTTAAAGACAGCTTGGTAGACTGTGAGTAAATGCTTGCATAAGAAAGCGATGTGCCCATCACTGCTAATAAAGCAGTGACAAAGCACATTTTTATGCTTTCTTTTCGAACATAATTTAATAGTTTTTCTCTTTTCATTTATTATTGGTTTAGGTTAAAAAATAAATTTTAATTTAAAAAATTCAATTTCAATACATTTTCATAGGCAGTATGTTTATTTTATTAATATTGTCCTTTCGTATATAAAAATGTCCCTTTTATTGATTCTGTATTCAATGGGTGAAGTTAACCTGATTACTTCAAGGATTTGTTCAATTGGTTCGGAGTTTTTAAACCTTCCTGATAACCGTATATTTTGTAATTCAACATCACGGAAATAGATATTGTAATCATAAGCCCTTTCAATTTTTTTTGCAATTTCTCCTAATTCTTCATTTTTAAATATGTATTTCCCATTCATCCATGCAGTATATAATTCTGCATCTACATCCTGAAGTTCAATTTCGTTGTTATTTTTATTATAAGTTGCTTTCTGGTTAGGTTCCAATACAACTCTGTTATCAGATTTTCTATTTGATTTAAAAACCTCAACCGAACCATTAACAACAGTTGTTTCAATGCAATCATCATTTTCATAGGAAGAAACATTAAATTTTGTGCCTAAAACTTTTATTGTTGGCCCGGATGTTTTAATTATAAAAGGTTTTAAAGGGTCAGGGCGTACATCGAAAAAAGCTTCACCTTCAAGAAAAACTTCACGGCTTGTCTCGTTAAACCGGTTTGGATATTTAAGGGTACTGCCTGAATTAAGCCATATTTTTGTTGAATCAGGAAGAAGGAGTTGAGAGGTTTGGCCTTTTGGAACTATTGTATGTACATATGCTTTATTTGAGAAACCATAGTTTGTAATGAAATCATAGCTAAAGTAACCAAGGCTTAAAACAATGGTAATAATTGCAGCTACTCTTAGTAAAATGGAGTTATTAAATGATGTTAAAAGTTTAGGGATGGCTTTAATTGAATTAGTATGTTTTTTTTCGAACTCTTCCCAAGCCTTGTTGGCATTGAATTTTAAGTGATTATTCTTGATTTTTACAGACAGAAATAGCCTTTTAACCTGGTTGAAATAGGTGAAATTTTTAAATGAATTGTTTCTCCAACTAATTACTTTGGCTGATTCTTCTTCACTTAATTCTCCGGTGAAGTATTTAGTAAGGATTATATCAAAAGTTGGTTCAGTCATTTTTGGTTATATACTTTAATAGACAACTAACCTCTTTTTTACCCTTACAAAGCATATTTATTTAGTTAATATAATCGTGCAGAAATTCTTTCATTTTTTTAATTGCCCGCGACATTTGTGTTTCAATAGTTTTTATTGAAAGATTTAACCTTTCGGCAATTTCTTTGTATTTGAGGTTTTCGAACCGGTTAAGCTTAAATATTTGCTGGCATTGGGCAGGAAGAATACTTATAGCATCATCAATTTTATTTTGTAGTTCCTGTGCTATTAAATAGTCATCTATGCTGTCCTGTATTTTTTCTGTTTCTTTAAAGGCCTCAAAATGCTCAGAAGTGAATGAGGTTTCAAATTTTCTGATTATGAGTTTATGCTTATTGTAGTTAATGCAATGGTTATGAACAGATCTAAACAGATATGCCTTAACAGATGTGTCAATTTTTATGTTTGTTCGGTTTTCCCATAATTTATGGAAAACATCACCTACGATATCTTCAGCTATTTCACGGCTGTTTGTAAATTCATATGCATAGTAGCACAAGGTGTTGTAATAATTTTTAAAAAGCACCCCGAAAGAATGTTTGTCTTCAAGATTTATGGAATTTACTATCGGTTTTTGAAGTATTTCCATTCTGTTGTAATAAACTTAATTTTGATTTGTACCCAAAATATGAAGACGCAATTTAAAAAGTTTTTCGTTACATGAATGAAATAATATTTATTTTTTTTGTTGTCCGGAAAATTTATTTAAAGGTAAAATTGAAAGTTACGGCCTTCGGTGCATTATTCATATAATTATAAATAATGGAGGTTAGAAAAAGCTTCATCATTCAAAAATACGCTTAATTAAATTAAGTTTAAATTTTGAATACGGCGGGTATTTAAAATAGGGTTCAAACAGGTTGGTTTTGTACAAAACACTTTTAAAATGAGAAAATGATATAAAACCTGTTTTTCCATGATAACTTCCAATTCCGCTGTAACCAACTCCGCCGAAAGGAAGGTTTGAATTAGCCAGGTGCATTATTGTATCGTTAATTGTGCCCCCGCCAAATGATATTTCATTTATAATTTTTTTCTGTATACATTTTTTTGTTGAAAATACATATAAGGCTAATGGCTTAGGCCTTGTTTTTATTTTATTTATGACTTCATCTAAATTTTCAAATTCAATTACCGGAAGTATTGGCCCAAAAATTTCTTCTTCCATAACAGGATGGCCAAATGTAATATTGTCAAGTATTGTTGGGGAAATAAAACGTTCATTTTCATCCGCATCTCCCCCAAAATATATTTTTTCTTTATCAATTAAGTTTAACAGACGTTTTGTGTGGTTTGTATTTATTATTTTAACATAACTTTCAGATTCAACCAGTTCTTTTCCGGGATACTTTTCTAATTCGTGGACTAATAATTCTAAAAATATATTCTTAATGCTTTTTTCGATAACTAAATAATCAGGGGCAATACAGGTTTGGCCTGCATTTAAAAATTTGCCCCAACATATTCTTCGGGCTGCAAGCCTTAAATTTGCATCTTTAAATATAAAAGCCGGGCTTTTGCCACCCAGTTCAAGTGTAACTGGTGTAAGGTTTTTTGCAGCGGCTTCCATTACGATTTTTCCAACTTTTGTGCTCCCGGTAAAAAATATTTTATCAAATTTTTGTTTAAGCATTTCAGTTGTTTCATTAACACCACCTTCATACACAAATAAGTATTCTTCCGGAAAATTGTAATTTATTATTTCTGCCAAAACCTGTGATGTTTTTTTTGACAGTTCGCTTGGTTTAAGTATAACAGTATTTCCTGCGGCAATGGCAGGAATTAATGGAGATAAAGATAAATTGAATGGATAATTCCATGCCCCAATAATTAATGTATTGCCAAAAGGTTCGGGATAAATGAAACTACGACCGGGAATATTTACAAGGTTAGTCCTGACCTTTTTTGGCCTTGCCCATTTTTTTAAATGACTTAATGCTAAGTTTATCTCGTGATAAAAAGGGCCTAATTCGGTTACGTATGTTTCAAATGCCGATTTGTTAAAATCTTCATAAATTGCCTGGTTTAATTTTTCTTCATTGTTTTTTAAAAGGCTTTTAAGTTTTATCAATTGTTCTTTTCTGAAAGCAATTGGCTTTGTTGAATTTGAATTGAAATAAACGCGTTGTTTTTCAATTAATTTTATTATTTCTGTCATATTTGATTTTCGATTTTTATTATTTAATCAAATTTAAATATCTTTGAAAAGATTATTTATAATCCAAATATATTAAATAAGAGTGAAATACTATATCAGTAAAAAAATAAAAGCAAGTTTTGACCAGGCAGTTGAACGTACTCTTGATTCAATAAAACATGAAGGTTTTGAGGTGATTTCGGAAATTGATATGAATGAAAAGTTTAAAAGTAATTTACAGATTGATTTCAGAAGATATAAAATACTAGGGGTTTGCAACCTTACTTTTTCCTATCAGGCGCTTATTAAGGAAGATAAAATTGGCACAATGCTCCCCTGTAATATTATTATACAGGAATTACCCGATGGAAAGATTGAAGTTGCTGCAATAGACCCATATGTTGCAATGCAAGCCATTAATAACCCTGAACTGATGATATTGACCAAAGATGTTAGAAATAAGTTAAAACAAATTATAGAAAATGTTTATTAAGTTTTATGGTTATTATTTAACAAAAATATCTATTTCCATACTCCTGTTTTTGTTTTTATTTTGCCGCACAACTAATGCACAATTGTTTGCTTATAATGACAGGGTTTTTAGTGCAGATACCACCGATTACCATAAATTAAACACAAATTTTGCCTTTCATTTTTATACCGGAATAAAACCCGGCATTGGTTTTGGAATAGAATACCCTATTAATGGGACAAATATAATTAAGCCCCAATTTTCTTTTTTAGGATATAGCCTTTATTCAACCGGAAAAACAAATGAGTTATTACGCCAGGTATTGATTCAGTTTAATTCGGGCATATATACCCACCGGAAAAATCATACCGGATTATTTCTGAACGCAATTTTAGTATTAAGGCATACAAATAAAAAAAACTGGCAATTAAGTATTGGCAATGGCCCGGGGTTTTTAAAAACTTTTCTACCGGCAACCTATGAATACACTGAAACAGGATTGAATAAATTATTTCTTCCAGGACGGTTGTTTTTTACAGACAACACTGAATTAACCTTAGCAAAAAGGATTTATTTAAATCACAAACCTGTTGATGTTTTTACCAAGCATTCATTTTATATTATTTTACCATACAATCATTTAGTGAATTTTGGTTATTCCATTGAATGTGGATTCCGGATTAAATGCATTAAAAACCCAAGGCTTAAATAACATGAAGACTTATATTGTTAATATGTTTATAATCGGAATATTATTTCTTATTTCCGGGTGTAAGAATGAGGATGAAAAATTTATAAATGATTTTTTTTACCTTAGGAATGAAGGTGCGGATATGCCGGTTTATGTTGAGGGAACTAATAAATCGAATTTGTTTATTATATTATTGCATGGCGGCCCCGGTGGCGATTGTCATACCTATAATGGTGGAATAAGCTATTTTTCGGACCAGCTTGAAGAAGATTTGGTGATGGTTTATTATGACCAGAGAGGGTCAGGAATATCAATGGGTAAATATTCCTCGCAAGATTTAACGCTTGACCAATATATGAAAGACCTGGATTTACTTGTTAATTTAGTTTTTGAATTTTACGGCCCGGATATTTCATTATTTCTGATGGGGCATAGCTGGGGCGGCACCTTGGGAACAGCTTACCTGACACATATGAACGGCGACGACCGGATTAAAGGATGGATAGAAATTGATGGCGTTCATTCCGGAGAAGAATCAAATAATATTAACCGGCTAAAAGAAATTGGTGATGAACAAATAGGATTGGGCAATTCTAGCGAATTCTGGCAGGAAGTAATTGATTATTGCAATGAGATAGACACAAATGATATTACCGACATACAAATTTCAAAACTGAACAATTATGCCTATGAAGCTGAGTCCCATTTAATATCTGACAAGGTTATAGTGCTGGAATCGAATAATATTACTTTGCAAACTTATATTGGCGGAATTGTAAAACATTATTTTTTCTCTTCCTATAATCCCTTAACTGCATGGACAAATGGTAAAATAACAAGTTCAGGGCTTGGTATGTTCAATGAAGTTATGAGTATTGATTTAACTGGCGATTTGAAAAAAATAACAATTCCGGCTTTAATCCTATGGGGTAAATACGATTTGGTAGTTCCGGTTAATAATGGTGAATTTACTTTTAAAAATATTGGAACGGATTCACTGATGAAAAAATTAGTTATTTACGAAAAATCAGGACATTCGCCCATGATGACCGAACCTGACAAGGTGGCCAGGGAGATATTTAATTTTACCAATACATTCAGGTAAGAAACGCTATACATAAATCATTTTTCGCGTCATTCCTCCATCAATAATAAAGTTCTGCCCAGTAATAAATGAATTTTTATTATCGCACAAAAATACTGCCATACGTGCAATATCATCGGCTTCACCAACCCGCCCGCATGGGTGTTGCTGATGATCTTGTTGCGAAAGAGGATAAGTTTTTTTGTTTTTTTCTTTTTTAATATGGCCTACTTCTATCCATCCCGGGCTAATGCTGTTAACCCTTATTTCTGGGCCAAGGCTTATTGCGAGGGCGTGGGTTAATGCATAAATGCCACCTTTTGATGCTGAATATGCTTCAGTATCTGCTTCGGACATAAAAGCACGCGTTGAACAGATGTTTATTATATTTCCATGTGTTTTTTTAAGTGAATTTGCCGCATATTTTGAAAACAGAAACGCACCGGTTAGATTTACTGAAACCACTTTATCCCATTCTTCGAGCGTAAGTTCTGTGATTTTTTTGTTTATTGCTATTGCTGCATTATTTACAAGTATATCAATTCTGTCATATTTTTTTAATACCTGGTTAATGCAATTTCTAACATCTTTTTCTTTCGACACATCGCCTTTAATACTTAATAATTCGCCCTTTATTAATAATTCATTTTGTGTTTCATTTAAAGCTTCCTGGTCAATATCAAATAGCACCGGAACGATGTTTTCATTTATAAAATGCAGGGCAGTAATCTTCCCGATTCCCTGTGCCCCTCCTGTAATTATTGCAATTCTCTTCATTTTGCGAATTTAAAATTAAATCTGTTTCATTGATAATTGAATTCTTTTTCGCGGAATGTCTACTTCAATTACTTTTACTTTAACATGCTGATGTAATTTAACAATTTCATTCGGGTCTTTTATAAACCTGTCGGCGAGGTTGGAAAT
>JAFGQQ010000135.1 GCA_016935595.1 Bacteroidales bacterium | reverse complement strand
TATGGTACAATATAATATAGATATAATAATAAGCCCTGTAAATAATGACATATGACAAAACAAATTTATTTAAATCTTTTTCTTGGTGATCCCGATTTCTCGGGATTGGTGATTTTGGTCTTTATGACTATTCTCTTATTATTTTTATGCCACGAAGACACCAAATCACTAAGATTCACAAAAATCAAAAAAGCTTCTAATAATAATACTGTAATACATTACATCATTTAAAAACTTTAAAAATCCAAATTACTTTTTCCCAGATCAACCGAGGTTGCCAGAGCAATACCCCTGTCTTCATTTTTATTTACAGCACAATAAAAATGATATACAACACCTTCATATTTTACTACAAATGATTTATGTGCAAACCAGTTATCATAAGGTTCTGACGGGGTAATTAAATCCTCTCCCTCCCATTCCGTCCAGTTTATTAAATCGTATGAACAGGCAAAACGGTTAAAAGCATCTGCATCATTCCGGGTGGGCCAGAATGCCCCAAAATAAAACATCACCCAAATATCATCAATTTTCTGAATAACAGCATCACCGCTAATTCCTTTATGGTGATTAATAACAGGATCAGTTCCAAATCTCTTCCAGTTAACCATGTCTTCCGAGACAGCCATTCCTATCCGTTCAGCTCCCCGTTTAGGATTTAAACTGTCACCGCGTGCATTATAAAACATAACAAAAGGATACCCTATAGTTTTTGATTTATCCCGAATCACAGAACTTTTATACATGGTATTATTCTCCCACCAGCGCACATTTTCATCTGTTGACATTAAAACTGGTTTATCCAGGCGTTCCCATTCATGTACTTTTGTGGGATATTTATCAGTGTATGCCATGCCAATAGAAAGTAATCCTCTTTCATATCCCGTGCTGCTTCCTCCAAAATACGACATCCAATATTTATCGCTAAATTTATTTAATTCATAACTTCCTTCCCATTTATAATCCTGTAATGCGATATATCCTGCTTTCTGGTCATCATCCCAGGTAGTGCTATCAGAAAATGATAAAATAGTGCCAAGTGTTTCCCAATTTAATAAATCGTTACTTCTTGCCAGCCAGGTTTCATAACCACGTCCATTGTAAACAATATAAGTCATGTACCAGTTATCATGCATCTTAAATACAGAAGGGCAATCCATTTTTTTTGAGCTTGTATCAGGTACTAAAACAAGTCCGTATTTGAAAGGTGTTTTAATTTCTTCATAAATTTCATTCATCACATCTTCGGGTACTTTTACAGGAAGTTTTTCTGTATAACTTAAAAAGAGAAAACAAAAAAAAGTTGTAAAAATCACAAAAAGCAACCTGTTTATTAATAAAAACTTATTATTAAAAATAACTTTCATTATTTTTCGATTATAAATTCATATTTACCTGATCCTAATTTCACAACGATCATATTTTCCTGTTGTTCGATTATTTCAATATTTTCAATTTCATCAATTCGAATGCCATTTTCTTTAATGGCCTGACTTGATTTGGAAGGAATATAAACCTTTGCTGTAGTATTTACAGGAACCTGCACCTGCATGATCATAGTGTTATTTGATTTTTCCCATTCGCTTTTAATCAGTCCATAAGGAGTCTGATAGCTTGTTTTTACATATGATATATCACCAACCATTGCCGGGTTTATAATAATTTTTTCATAGGCAATTGAATTTTCTTCCTGACTAATTCCTCCCAGTACTTTATAAAACCATTCCATAAGATGACCTAGCATCAGGTGATTGTTTGATACTATTTCCGAGGCATTCCATGATTCGGTTAATGAAGTTGCTCCATTTTTTATTTGATAACCATATCCCGGAACATCGTCACGGTTATTCATTTCATAAATTAATTCAGATTCTCCGCCTGCTGTGAGTGCGTCAACCAGGAAATGAAAACCGATATCACCGGCAGTAAGGGCTTTATCATTTGCATTTATCAAATCAACTAAATTTTGTAAAACTTTTTCCCTGTCATTATCATTAACTAATCCAATGCATATGGGCATTGCCATGGCTGTTTGGCTACCAGTGGAATATACTTTCTTAATATTATTAAAAAACTTATTGTTAAAAGCTGTTTTTACTTTATCAGCGAGATTTTTCATATATTTCAAATCATCAGGCAGATTTAAAATTCTGGCCATTTTTACCATTAAGCTTAAGTCATAATAAAACATTGCTGTTGCCGTAAGTTCTATAGGAGTAAGTTGTGCAAAACCCGGCCTTTCCGGTCCAAGGTCATACCAATCTCCTAATCCATGATAAAGTATATAATTATCAGATTTGCTTTCGAGGTACTGAATATATTTTATCATCATCGGCCAGGCTTTTTTCATTATTGAAGTATCGCCATACCATTCATACAATAACCAGGGAAGGATTATTCCAGCGCTTCCCCATTCTGGTGAATCTCTGAATCCTTCATCAAAAAGAACAAATTCAGGTGCAATATTCGGTATTAATCCTTCGGGTGTTTGACTATTAATCATATCGTCAACCAGTTTACGGTATAAATGATAAAGATGAAAATTATAATGGATAGAACCTCCCATCAGGTATGTTTGTTCTAACCATCCAAGTTTTTCACGATGAGGGCAATCGGTAACCACACTCTGTATATTACTCTGAATAGCATAAAGAATTAATTTATTTACCTGGTTGAATAATTCATTGGAACAAGTAAATTCTCCGACTCGAGGTGCAGAATTAAAAGTATGCAGATGAATTAATTCAATAATTTCAGGTTTATTAGTATTATTAATTTCATTTTCGGGTACAGCACCTTCAACCTGCACATACCTGAAACCATAATAGGTAAAAAGAGGTTGCCATGTTTCTATTCCCTCTCCTTTAAGAGTATACTCAAAATAATATGGCCTGCCTGTTGCTTTTTGATTCACATAATGATCATCAAATAAAAGTTCTCCCGGAATTAATTTTACTGTCTGTCCTTTTTGTCCTCTAATTTTTAAATGAATAATCCCCGAAGCATTCTGACCAAAATCGTAAAGAAAAGTATCTTTTCCTAATTTAATAATTTGTACTGGAGAAAATTTCTCCATTACACGAATGGGATAAGATGTTTCTGAAATTAATGTTCTGCCTGGATCTTTTGCTAATAGTGCATTATTCCAATTACTATCATCAAACCCTGGCATATTCCATCCTCGCTGCTCTAATTGCGCATCATAACTCTCTCCTCCATAAATACTGCTATATGTTATTGGCGATGGAGAAGTTTTCCAATTTGAATCAGTAACAATATTTTCTATAGTTCCGTCAGAATAAGTAATTTTTATTTTACAAATCATTTTGGGCATACCATAAGTAATAAGGAGTTTCCTGTATCTTTCATTGTTCACATTATAAAAACCTGGTCCAACAATAACTCCAAGTGTGTTTTGCCCTTTTTCTATATAAGCAGTTATATCATAAGTATTATAAAAACAGGTTTTGTCATAACCTGTCCAGCCTGGTGACAGAAAATCATCGCTAATTCGTTTTCCATTAATACTTGCTTTATAATGGCCAAGTCCACAGATAAAAAGATATGCAGACCGGATGTTTTTATTTGTCTGAAAATCTTTACGGAATAATGGAACAACAGGTCTCCTTTTAGCAAGTTCTTTAATATTTTTACCCCACGGATGAACTCCCGGAACAAGTATTAAAGAGTCGGGCATATCTTCATAACTAATCCATTTTGCTTCGCTCCAGTTTTCTTTGTAGAATAAACCTGTAAAGAATTTCGCAATCTCGCTCCATCCCGATTCATATCCATTTTTATCCCATACCTTGACTTTCCAGTAATATTCTTTTCCTGGCAACAGTTCCTGTCCTTGATAAATAATATTAATTGATTGGTTTGTAATTACCTTTTTTGTATCCCAAATGTTTCCAATGTCTTTCTTTAATAAATTTGGGTTATCAGCAATAAGCATATGATAAGCTGATTGAGATTGATTACGAATTTCTGATTCTAATATCCAGCTAAATTGAGGTTTGGGTAAAATTCCTACAGGATTTTCTTTATAATTACATTGTAAATTTAAGATACTTATATAATGATTATTGGAACAGGTTAAGTTTATTAATAATAATAGAAGAAAAAAAATAATGTTGTTTAAAGAATATCTTTTTCGTTCCATGGAACTACAATTCGATTGGCTTTCTTTTTTCAAGTTTAATGTTCTCCTTAATAGAACTTTCATAAGGATTAACCACCATAGCTGCCCCAAGTGCAGTTGAATTATGCAATTCAGCTGAATATACATTTTTATGCGAAAAAAATGTAGCTAATAGTCTGCAAAAGATATCGTTTTTAGCAAAACCACCTGTAATATAAATTTCTTTTGTAGTATCATTATTATCAAAAATCAGATCAATAGCTTCTGCTTCAAATCTTGATAATTCATAGATTAATTGGTGATAAGCGCTCTTAAAATCAGTAAATTGTTTAAGAACTTTAAAGTCTCCATAATAATCTTGTGGAATACCGCTTTGGAAAAACAAAAACTTATTTGTTTTCAAAATTGTTTTTAATATTTCTTCATCGGTCTTTACTGATTTAAATTCATTTTCATCAACTTTATAATATTCACAGAGTTTTGAAACATTAATTTCGAGAATATGTCCCAAAAACAACCTTGATGATTTCACCTGTTGCTGGTCGACACTTAGATAACAAAGACAATCCTTTTTTAATTCTTCGGCTGATAAGGGATCACGACTAAATGGATTCATGTTAATTGCCCATGTACCCGTAGAAAGAAGAACAAATTTATATTCTTTAAAAACACTTAAATAAGGAGCTAATGATGCTGAACTATCATGAATTCCAATGCCCACTTTTATAACCCGGCCTTTTATATTAAAATCAAAAACAGTTGAATTACTTATGGGATCAGGTAAGTTAATATCCTCATCCTTCACCCATCTGTGATATCTCATATTATCAAAATCCCATAACGCAGTATGACAGCCAATAGATGTATATTCCGAGACTTTCTCTCCGGTATAAAGATAGCTGATGTATTGAGGCAGATGCAGAATATATCTCGTTTTACCCCAGAATTTAGGTTTGGTATATTTAAGCCAGTAAATTTGCAAACCGGAATTAAGCATACCTAAAGCAGGTGATGCTGTTTTTCTTGAAAATTCTTCTACTCCGCCGTATTTTGGATAAAATTCATCAAGCAATCCCTCTGTCATAGGTTTTAAATAATTATATATCGGTGTAACGCGTTTGCCATTTTTATCAAGATAAACGATTGTTGCTCCATAAGTCGAGAAATTTATTGATTTTATAATATAATCGTTTTTTGAAACGAGTGATTCTAATGAATCTTTAATCCATTTCTCGAGTTTTTCCATATCCTCACAGGCAAATCCATCATCGTCGGTTATTTCTTCAAAAACAACTTCGTTTTCGTAAATTAAATTTAACCATTCATCGAATAATAGAAGTTTCTTGTTGGTTTTTCCTATGTCGAAAATTACAATTACACTTTTTTTCATGATTATGGATTTAATAATAGTTATAATTCTTGATTGACTTTAATAAAATGCTGTCTGATAAAAACTATATTGCCTTTAATAAATAAGGCTAAGGATGAGGTAAAGATTAAACTTAAGATTTTAAATAATCCTATTTTATTCATAGTAAAATAACTAATAAAACTATATATTCCTTTATAAAAAAATCAGGCTGACAGATAAACTTATTTATTGTTCTCTGTATTAATCTGTCTCCGGTAGTTTTCAGCTTCCCAATTTCCAATAAATGCAATCTGGTTCTTATTCAATGGTTTTGAACCGCCAAATGACCGGGCATAAAAACTAATCTTCATCATGTTTAAAATTAATCCCCTTATTGTATTAAGAGAAGCAACTTTGTCATCAATAATTAATAAACCCTTATTTTTTATGGCTATTAATTTAGGATAATATCCATATTCATTTTCAAAAAATAATATTTTCTTTTTTAATTCCTCCTTATTTAAATTCTCTAAAAAAAGATAATGTGATTTGCAATAAACAATATGATCAGGAGTAAAAGCCGTATCAACTTCCTGAAAAGTTGCCTTGCTCTGAATGAATTCTTTAATCAATGGACAAGTTATAAATTCGGATTTTAGTTTTCTATTTCTTGAAAAAATTTTTAAGATTATTTTATCAAAATCAGAATTCACTTTCCGGCAAGTTGCTGAGGGAAGTTCACTTTCTAATTTTTCAATAATTTTTTTTTCAATATAGTTGTAGATTGACTTAATTTCATGAGTGGTTGAGCCGCTCACAATAATTCCATGGTTTTCGAGTAAAATAATTTTAGGTATGAATTTTCTTCCTTTTTTAAAGACTTTAAGTTCTTCAGAGACTTTTTTAAAGAGCACGTAACCAGGATCAGCATATTCAATAAACAGAATATCCTTGCCAAGAATTTCAAAAGATAATTTCTTGGCTTTATTTGAGCATAATAAAGAATTTATAATTGTTGGATGTGTATGTATCACAAACGGGTAATCAACAAGGTTATGTAAAGATGTTTCAACCGAAGGCCTCTTGCCTTTATCAATTGCTATGGCATTATACAAATCCGTTTTAACCTGTGCTTCCCGTTCATCCGAATCATCACTATATTTTTTTTCAGAAATTATTTTAAGCTTTTCCCTATCCAAACAAACAAATCCATCTTCGGTTATATTGGCCAAAGAAACACCACTGGCTTTTATCCATAGATTATTGCCATTTTTAAAAGAAGTGTTTCCTCCGCCGGCAATTACATATTCCTGATTTTTGCCATAAAATCGGGATATTTCAATTAATTCCTGAATCTTTGCTTCCATTTATTATCTAGTTGAAATCAAGAGTGTCCAAGAAGTCCCTTATATGTCATTCTGAGTGAAACCCTGTCTGCTGACAGGTAGAGAAGAATCTTTTATTTCTGATACTAAGATTCTTCGCTATCACTCAGAATGACTTACTAAATTTTTCACAGACTTTTTGGGTACCTTCGATTATTTTGATATAATTAATTCTCATTCTAGCGCTTTAATAATACTTCCTGCTCATATTTTTGAATTTCAGCAATATAATTAGGGCCTAAAGGAACATTATTTATTAGACAGTAATAATCCCAAACAGCACCAAATGGTAAAGATTTTGCTTCTTCCAGTAAGGCCAGCCGTTCAAAATTCTGACCATTGTTGTCATATTCCCTTAATTTGGCAGTAGGATTTAATAAAGCAAGTAAAATTGCTTTTTGAGCAGCTCTTGTACCAATTACATATGCTCCTATACGATTTATGCTGGCATCAAAAAAGTCAAGTCCGATATT
>JAFGQQ010000134.1 GCA_016935595.1 Bacteroidales bacterium | reverse complement strand
ATAATATAAAACAGGCGAATATATTATCGATTTCAAATAACGACCATAATTATTATGTTAAAAAGAATTACAAATCGCATTATATTCCGGCATTTCATCAATTCGAGTCAGTGAATTCATTGCCCGGAAAGGGTGAATATATTTTATATCATGGTAACCTTTCCGTAAATGAAAATATGCAAGCATTACTATATCTTGTGAAAAATGTTTTTTGTAAAATTAAATTTCCGGTAGTTGTTGCCGGAAGTAATATCTCAAAAAAATTGAGTTTACTGCTTTCAAAACAACCATCGATAAAATTAATAAATAATCCTGGTGAAAGTGATTTAAATGCATTAATAAGAAATGCCCATATAAATATATTGCCTACATTTCAACCAACCGGGATAAAATTAAAACTTATCAATGCCCTTTTTCAAGGACGTTATTGCCTGGTTAACAAACAGATGGTCGCAAACACCGGATTAGAAAACATTTGCATGGTAAAAAATTCGGCGGAAGAAATGATAGATGAAATTAACCGGCTGTTTGGACAATCATTTTCTGAGGAAGAAATAAATAAACGTAAGAACATTCTTGAAAATAACTTTTCAAATAAGAAAAATGCAGAATCTTTAATAAATTTGATTTTTAATAATTAATTAAATAAAATAGGTATGTACAAAACAATATTGACATTTTTTCTGGTAATAGTTTTATTATCTTCAGCAAAATCGGAAGGATATGAAATAAAAGTTAAGATAAACAATCTTGCTAATAGCGAAATTTATTTAGGTTATCATTTTGGTTCAAAACTGTATGTTAGTGATACCACTTTTATTGATGACAAAGGAAAAGGTATATTTAAAGGAAATGAAAAATTAAAAGGTGGATTATATATCGTTTTTTTACCCAATAAAACCTATTTTGATATTATTATTGATGATAACCAAAAATTCAGCCTTGAGAATGACACAACAGAATATGTGCAAAATGCCAAATTCACCAATTCATCAATAAATGAAAATTTTTATAATTACCAGCGCTTTTTAATGGACATGCAAAACCAGTTAAAAACAATGCGCGACGAGAAAAAAAACCTTCAGGGAAACAAAGAAGATGAAAATGTTAAGGAAATTGATAAAAAAATGGATGAATTAAACAACATGGTAATGAACAAAATGGAACAGACAATAAAAGAAAACCAGGATAACTTTTTGTCGAAACTATTAACAGCAAGTAAAGATGTTGAAATACCGGAACCTCCAAAAGATGAAAACGGAAATATTCTTGATTCCATGTTTCAATACAATTATTATAAAGCACATTTTTTTGATAATATCGATTTTTCAGATAACCGCTTATTACGAACTCCATTTATTGAAAATAAGTTAACCCAGTTTTTTTCGGCTTTGCCCCAAATTCCCGACAGTTTAATTCCCATAATTGATGATGTTATAATTAAATCACAGGCAGATAGCACTGTATTTCAATTTACTTTATCGTTCTTATTTAACCATTTCTTAAAAAGTAATATTATGGGTATGGATGCTGTATATGTTCATTTAGGAGAAGAATATTATCTTTCGGGCAAAGCAGCATGGGCCGACACCTCTTTTATATCAAAACTTGCCGACAGGGTCTCAAAAATCAAACCTAATTTAATTGGCAATGTAGCCCCCAATTTAAAATTAGTAACAGATAAAAACACATGGATTAGCCTTCATGATGTAAAAGCCAAATATATTGTGTTATTATTCTGGGAACCAAGTTGCGGGCATTGTAAAAAAGTTATACCCGAAGTCTTAAAAACGTATGAAAAATACAAATCGCATGGTTTAGAAGTATTTGCTGTTTATACCCAATATAAAAAGGATGAATGGGAAGAGACAATTAAAGAAAGAAATATGGTCTTTATTAATGCATATGACCCATACAACATTTCAAATTTCAGGGATTTATATGACATTTACAGCACTCCTGTAATTTACCTACTGGATAAAGACAAAAAAATAGTAGCTAAACGTTTAGGAGTTGAAGACATTAATCATTTTTTAGAAAGGGAGATTAGTGAATAATACTAATTTAACGTGATATAATTAGTATTTAATCTATTGGTTATCTGGTGTTTACATACTCGTTGTTTAGTGCTTCTTGGAGACTTGTTGATTATTTGGCTAATATTTCAATAAAAAATTTCACCAAAGCATCAAAGCACAAAGACACAAAACTACGCAAAGATATTTTTCATTTAATTATCTGAATTTTAATATATAAAATTGTATTCTTATAACTCAAGTTAATTTATATCTGATAATTTTTTTTTAATCTTTCGTCAATTTTAAATACACATTTAAGTCGTAAATTGAATTAAAAACCTTATTTATACCATTAATTGTAATATTCCATTTTAATTCGTTTGCTTGGCGGGTAATGTTGATTTTAATTGCATTATTTTGATTTTTAGTTATTATATAACCTGTTCTTTCTAACGCCCTTTTTGTCCATAAATAAGGTTTCTCTTCACCTTCAAGATAAACTTCTTTTTTAATTGAACGGGTTAATTTAATTTCGCCAGTATTAGAATCAAAACAAACAATTGAATTATCAAATATGTGGCTAAATGTACCATTTAATATAATATCTTCAGGAGCCCCTTCTAATGTAATATCTTTATCCATAAGCCACAGTTTATCGGCTTCACCAATTGATATATTCAGGTCATGGCTTGAAAAAATTATTGTTTTTTGTTCATTTCGTGCGAGATCGTGCAATAAATGAATAATTTCATATTTATTCGGAAGATCAAGATAGGCTGTTGGTTCATCTAAAAGAATTACCTGGGAATTTTGAGCAAGCGCTCTTGCAATCATAGCGCGTTGTCTCTCTCCATCGCTAATTTCATCAATATTTTTAGATGCAAGGTGATTGATTTTAACCAGGCTAATAGCTTCTTCTATTATCTCATTATCCTTATCAGTTAAATAAAACATCCAGTTAGTATAGGGGTGCCTTCCCAGTGTAACCAGTTCCTTAACCGCTAAATTTGAAACAGTTAAAGGTTCAGTGGAAACAAAAGCAATTTTTTTTGCCCATTCTTTAAGTTTATAATTATATATTGATTGCCCTTCAAGAAGTATATCGCCACCTAATATTTTATTAATCCTCACAATACTTTTTAACAGGGTGCTTTTTCCTGAACCATTTCTGCCAATTAAAGATATTAGTTCCCCTCTTCTTGCTGTTAAAGATATATGAGAAAAAACAGGCAATTTCTTATTATGATGAAAATATCCGATTTCCAGATTATTGGTTTTCAATATAATATCATTATCAGGCATAATTCTCAGGAAGTAATTTTTTTTCGTTTAAATATTATCCATATCAAAACAGGAATCCCAATAATTGCAGTAACTGAATTAATTGGTAAATTAAGTCCGGTCCCGGGAAGTTGAGACACCAGGTCGCTGGCCAGCATTACTATTGAACCAATAAGAGCTGAACCAGGAATTAAAATAAAATGATTGGCTGTTTTAAAAACCATTCGTGTAATATGGGGCACAATAATTCCAATAAAACCAACAGGGCCGCAAAAAGCAGTAGTAGTCCCTGTCATTATCCCTGCAGATAAAAATATTAATATTCTCGAACCAATTAAATTAACCCCCATGCTTTTGGCATAGTTTTCACCTAATAAAAATGCATTCAGGGTTTTAGAAGATAATAATGCTAAAAATGCCCCAAAAACAACCAGTGTAGCTAAAAAAACAAGCTGACTTTTTGTAACATCGGCCAAACTACCCATTGTCCATATCACATATGCCTTTAAAAGTGTTTCTTTGCTGAAATACTCTAAAACATTTACAATTGAAGAAATAGCGCTTCCAAATAAAATTCCTAAAATTAGTATTGTCATAACGTCTTTAATCCGCACAGATACTAAAAGTATTAAAAAAAGTACCAGATAAGAGCCTAAAATGGCTGCCAATACAATTGAAGTATTTTCTATTATTTGAAATGAAGTATTAGCAAAAAAAGGCGAAATACCTAAAACAACCAACGCAACTCCAAGCGAAGCGCCAGAGCTGATTCCTAAAACGTATGGGCCGGCTAATGGATTACGAAAAACCGTTTGCATTAACAACCCACTCAACGAAAGACCAACGCCAACCAATAATGCAGTTATTGCTTTTGGCACCCTGAAATCAATTATTGTTGAATAAACAATGCTGTCAACTTCTTCCGGATATAATATTGCTTTAAAGACATCATTAAATGAATAATATACAGATCCATATATTACATCAAGCGAAAACAAAAGAACCAATATTACTGCTAACAAAAAAAACAATATATTATTTCGATATTTCAAAGGTTATTTAAGCTTTTTATAATAAAACAATTTATGTCCAGTATTTAATTCAGGATGAAATATTTTAATTAAATCATTTAAAATTATATGTGGGTTTATAACGCCAGACTCCCAGTAATCCATTCCTCCGAATTCATTAATACGGGCATTATGGTTATATATATTCCCCGATTTAAAAACCGGAAAATCCTTTATTCTTTCATCAACACCTAAAATTTGATTAACAGAATCGGCGCTGCCACAATTAATCCAATAGCTGGCCAATTGCCCTTTCTGAAACACCGATTCAAGGCTCATTGGTTCACTTTTATTGCTGATTAAATCACTCCACAAATAATTAGCCCCGGCATCTTTTATCAGATTTGCAAGGTAAGAATTACCTCCGGGAACAAACCATGTCCCTTTCCATGGCAAACCCACTAAAACATTTGGCCTCTGTTCTACCTCACTGCCAATTTGTTTTAACATTAAATATTTTTTTTCAACATCAGAAAAATATTGAAAAGCCATGTCTCTTTTATCAAAAAGTTCAGCAACAACTTTAATCCATTCCAGTTTACCTAATGGATCATCCTCGAGGTATTCAGCTATGTATAACACAGGAATGCCTATTTCCTGAAATTTTCTGAAATATCCGATATTTTCATTCCCGACACTATACGCAAAAATAATATCCGGCTTCAAATGTATTATCATTTCATAATTAAGGCTTTGTTCATAGCCCACCTCTTTCACTTGTTTTGTTAAAACCTGTTTTGCAAGAAAAGAATTATTAACATATTGGGAACCAGACATTCCCACAACTTTATCAAGTTCGTCTATGGCTGATAAAAATCCAATATGTGTAGTTGAAAGACAAACCAAACGGTTTATTGGTTTTTTAATTACAAAATAGTCATCCGGAAGTTTAATATTTTCATTATCCGCATCAATTATGGCATAATTTAACATAACGTTTTCGGCTTTTTGCCAGGGGTTAAAAATCCGGATATGTGTTATCCCGCCAAATTTAAAATATTCATAACCTTTTGCATAAACCGGCTTATTATACTGTTCGGTTGAAAAATTTTTCAAACCATCACCTGATTTAATTTTACAACCATTAAGCAGAATAAAATAAAGTATAATATAAAATACAAACGATGGTTTCATCCTATTAGTAAACAACAAATTTTACGACCTTTTGTGTTTTTTCTGTTTTTATTGAAAGAAAATATATTCCCGGCAGGTAATTAGTAATATTTAAATTGTATTGCTGATATGATATTGGCGTAATATTTTTTTTCATTAGTTTTCCAGATACATTATAAATGTTTAGTTCGAGGTTTTCATGGTTGCTTTCTTGTAAATCCAAAACAACAAAGGAATTAGCCGGATTAGGATAAACATTAAATATTAATTCCCCGCTAACAGGGTTATCTTTTTTGTATGATAGTATAGAATCACACCGGACTACCTTAATATCCAATGCCCCGGTTAACGTTCCGGTTGTATAATCGCGAATGTTTTGCCAATCATTTTTATATAAATAAAAATTATCCGGTTCTGATGCAACCGCATTTGATTGGTACAAAGCAAATGTATCTGAAGGAGATTGATAAAAAACCTGAAAACCAATGTAAAAGTCATTTTTGACAAAAACAAGGGAATCAAATTCCAGATAATTTACAGCATTTTCCTTTAAGTCAGAAATTAAATATTTCTTTTTTGAAATTACTGCACCAGGTTCACCATTATTGTCAGCCCACAGCATAAGGCCAATAAACGATTCGTCGCTGCCAGGCCTTGCATATGCAACATTAAAATAAACTGCTGTAATGGTATTATTTACATTTCCATCGAAATGTTGGGCATAATAACGTATTGAGTCGGAATTATGCCCTGTCCAATAACCGTTATTACCGTTATAAGAGATTAGCAGCGGAGTTGAATTAACTGCATTTATAGTATCACAACTATCTTTAAATAATTGATATGGGTCTAAACCATCTAAAACCATAAGCCCGGTATTATCAGGATCGAGCCAGTATTTAAGCTGATTGTTTTTATCAGGATAACTATCCCATGCAACTGAAAAACGGGTGTAATAATCATTCATTGGCGACATGCAGTCTGCATCGCCCCCGGTAAGGTCTCCTGCAATTCGCTTATTTTGGTCGAACACAGGGCTTCCTGAAGAACCATTTTCAGTAGTTCCTATATCCCATTTACTAACTAAAAAATGCGAATTTTCATCATATTCGTCGCTAAAAGTAGCAATTGTAAGTTCATCATAATCGTATGCTACTTTTTTTGGATAAATATTGTCATAATCGGCCGGATGGTGAATAGCAACAACGTTTTTTATGGTTTCATCTTTCCTGTTCCACCCGGCAAAATAAGGTTTAAATAAAAATGGCGGTAAAGTCCTAAACTCACATAAAACAAAATCAAGATTATCAACTGCAGCAATAAAATTTGCACCTGATATACTTTTTGTCTGAGGTAATTCAGGGCCATCGCAATAGCGGCTTTCATAATTAAAAAAGGCCACAACACTTTCGGCAGTTTTATCATCCCAAACACAATGACTGGCAGAAAAAAAATAAGGATGACTGTTTAACCTTGTATTATTAATTAATGTGCCATTACAATACTTAAACTCCCTTTCAAGATAATTATAATGGATGTAATAAAAAACCGAATTTTGAACGTCTTTCCAGTCAGATGCAAGGCTGCAGTTAACATCGGGATGGCATTTACCAAGCCCCAGTATATCAACCCTGTTTTTATCATAATCTTTTAATAACCCATGGCCAACATGCTGCAAATTTAATGAATAGCTTTTTTTACAGCCGGGTGGCAAAATTAATTCAATATATGCTATTTCTCCGGGCAATGGTTCTATTGTTAAAGTTTTTGAGCCTGAATTGTTTTTACAATTATAAGCCCCTAATATTTTAGAATAATCTGAATTATGAACAAAAAGTTTTGCACCCTCAGGTAAATAAAAAGGATGAAATAAAAGAATAATTGAGTATGCATTTTCGGAACGAATTCCCACACGCCATATCTTAGTTCCATCAGTCTGCATTTTCCATATTCCCGAATTACCCGGATTAATTTCTGTATCGAATGCTTTGGCAAATACCATTGATTTATATCTATTAACTTCTGCAGTTTTAAGTTCATTCACACTTAAAGCAGGCATATCAATAACAGGAACTGAATCCTGTGACATCGATAATAATCTTGAAAAAGGCAAACCTCCATAACTTATCTGGGCATTTGATATAAGACTAATTGCTAATAAAGGTATAAAACTGATAATTCTATGCATATCTTCATTTAAAAGGACTAATGTAATAAAATATTTTTACTTAAAAGCAAATGCTGAAGGAATCACCCCAACTTCGAAAGAATCGATTAAAACTCCTTTTGAACTATAACGGAACACCATTCCTTCTTGCTGATAAGTTAAAGCATCGGCAATATATACATCGCTATTTTCAGGATTTATACCTAATCCATAATAACTTATGCCTGTATTTTTAATAAACTCATTTTCGGGAAGTTCTTCATCATAAATTGACATTCGAAAAATACCATTATTAATATAATAAAGCGTATCTCCTCTCCCATTAGCAGAAAGCCGCGAGGGGTAAGCCTCAAAATCCTTAAATGTAAACATTCTGTCAACCATAAGCAGCTCTGTATCGATTTTAAAAAGTTTTGCACTATCTTTATTTGTATATCCCCCACTGCATAAAACCCATAAATTGTATGCCTTGTCAATAACCATACTGTTAGGTTCGGTACCGACTTCAATATTTTTAATTACTTCCAGTTTGTTGCAATCAACCACATTAATAATGTTGTTTTTTAAATTGGTAAAATTTATGTTCGACCAAAACGCTGAAAAAACAAATGTACCATATTTTAATACACATTCCGATGCGTTTCCAAGATAAATCTCACCGGTAATTTTGTGCTCTTTTAAACTAATAATTGTTAAATAATCAGATTTCAAATCAGAAACCACAGCACTTTCATTACTTATAGGATATACATACCTGGGCGATTGGAACCCAAAAATGGTAGCCACAGATTTACAAGTATTGGTATTAATCACTTCAATTTTACCGGAATTATTAACTACAATATAAGTTAATGAATCATTGACAAAAATCGACTGGGCTAAATCGCCAAGTGTTTTGTGGTTTTTATGAAAAAAAATACCGTTACTAATAACACAGCTATCGGTATTATAAAAAGACAAAGAGGCAAGGTTAAAATTAAAAAGACCTTCATTAATAATAAAAACACCATGATTTCCCGATGAAACAACAGGAAAATGTTCGTAAACAGGCCCTATCTCGTTTTTTTCGGAACAGGAAAATAATACTACCATTACTATTAAAATCAAAAGCTTTATATGGATTTTAATCTTTTTCAAACTATTTATTGAATTTAAAATTTATAATTATATGATAATTTCGTTTTGGTGCGGGCTGATAGGCAACAGACTGATAATCTTTATTAAACAGGTTATCGGCTTTGGCCTGCAAACTAAGTGAATATTTCAAAAAATTAAAGGTTTTACCAACTGAGAGGCCACTCACCCAATACGGAGGCAAATGCCAGGTATGATCAGAAGTAATATATCTTTTATCGATATAGGAAAAATTATAATTCAGGTAATAGTCTTTATAAGACACCCTTGAAATAATACCCAATTGATTTTTAGGGACATAAATCAACTGCAATTTTTCTTCTCTATCTTCCGAAATACAAAATGAATAATCCATGATAAATGTCCAATTTAATTTCCCTTTTAATTTAGAAATTTTCAAATTTCCTTCAAACCCCTTCGAAACCAACATGTCGTAATTACATGCCTCCCAAAGTCCATAATTATTTGGCAGCCATATAATCCGGTTCGAAATATTGGAATAATATCCAGAAATATTCGCTTCGGCTGTAAAAAGGCTAAACAAATCAAGTTCATATCCCGATAAACAAATTTCATTTAACAATCCTTCTTCATTTTCGAGGTAAGGATTTCCTCCCGGCAACCAATATAAATCATTAAAAGTTGGATAATGAATATTTTTAGATATGTTATATTTAATAAAAAAGCCCTTGTTTTTTATTATTCTGAAATCAACACCAAACGAGGGCAATAATGGCGAAAATATGCCAGAATTAAGCAATTCTTCCCGAATTAGTGAATATATTGCTAACCTTTGGTTAAATTCTTTTTTTACAGAAACATACACTGCCGTAACAGCACGGTTTTTATTTTCTAAATAACTTTCGGTATTAATTAAGTAAACCGAATTGGACAGGCCGGCATTAAATATAAAATTATTGGTAAAAGAAATATCGGCTTTATTTAAAAAAGATTGACATCGGTTTGATGTATTTACTGATGAAAGAATATTATTATAATTATATTGGTCGATTAAATAAGAAAATGAATATGAAATTTTTCGCTGACCTTTATAATTTACATATTTTAAAACCGACCATAAATTATTGTTTTCCTGTGTTTCGTTATTTATTTCCCTTTTTATGGTAAGCGGCGGAGGAATAGAACGACGGCTCAACTGGCCCAATATTTTAACCGAAAGAAAATTATTGTCATTAAACCGGCCATAAAACTCTTGTAAGAACCCAGAACCGCCATAATCGGCAAATTTTCTTTTTTCAATTTTGGTATTGTTTAACGATTCAGTATTATAATAGCTATAGTCATTTTCGGAGCAATAGTAAATAAGTTTACTTTTAGATTGAAATTTACTGTTCCCTTTTTGAAATGAAAAATTGGAATGTGTTGATCCAATATTGCCAATATCTTCGGTAAAAGTTACTGCTAGTTTATTTTTCCAGTCGGGAAGGTTTACAAGATTAATGTTACCTCCAATTGCCCCGGTGTTGTTTTCAATGGAAGCAGCCCCCATGTTCAGTTCTATTTTATCGGAAAAAAATATGGGAAACAGCGAAAAATCGACCTGTCCTAACATTGGATTATTAACTATAATGCCGTTCCATGTTACCTGGGTGTGGTTTGCACCACTTCCCCGAAATGAAGATGTTGAAAGACCCCCGTTTACATAGGCTTTTATATATACAGGGGAATGGTTTGCCAATACTTCTGATAAATCAGAACTCAAAGATTCTTTCATAACAAGGGAGTCAATCACATAACTTTTAAACCCGGCAACCTGGTTAATATTGGTTTTTACAATCTTAACTTCTTCAATTAAAACAGAATCAAGCACATTATCTGCTTTTAAATATTCTGTTAGCATTATTAACAGCACAAAAAAGTTGACAATAATCTTTAATTCTGTTTTAATGCTCATATTAATATCTATTTAATGATTTTTTTAATGTATATTTTATCTTGGGTTTCTATTTTGATTAAATAAATACCGCGAAAAAATGCTGAAGAATTAATCGTATTATTTCCTTTCGTAAAGTATGTTTTCATAATTTTTTTTCCATCGAGGGTATAGATTGAAACATTTGCAGCCTCTTGTAACCGGATTGTAAGATAATCTTCTATAGGATTCGGAAATGCCTGAACAAAAATTTCTCCAAAAGTATTTATATCAACAGGATTTGAATTTAAGTCTTGTTCGCAATTTACAATGGCAACGGCATCCAAATCAAAACCACCCGATTCAAATGCTGTTGGCCAGGGATCGTTTACCTTATTTCCTTTTGAATCATACTGAGCGTATTCGTCATCAATACAGCCAGTTACATCAATAATTTTCACAAACCTTATGCTGTCAATATAAATACCAAGAGTATCTTTTAATTCCTCAAGATCGAAAGGTGTTCCATAATTAGCTTTGTATTTACCTGCCAGATTATAAATACAGGTTGCATCAATTTCACCAAATGAGCTTATCTGCTCTGCTACCAGGCTGTTAGAAACAGGTGGAAACCTGTAATACTGGATGCTGTCATAACTTACTTCGACAAAGGCCAATTCAAGAAAGGTATTATTGAAACTGTTTTCAAAAACAGCAATATCAGGGCCTTCATGATTCGTGACAGGATTTTGAAACGATAAAATTGCAATGCCACTATCACCCAAACTTACTACATCAATTCCATCAGCTTTTCCAATTCCCGATTCGTAAGCGCCATAACTAACATATCCAAGCGATTTATCAGAAATATCAATGTATCCACGTTGAACACTGCATGTAATGGCCCACTCAACGACAGCCATACTATCCTTGGATATTGCATCTGAACCTTCTTCGTCAACAGCCGGGGCAAATTGCGAAAATAAACTTCTATTAGCTAAGAATAAAAAAAACAATATAGATAGTATTCTTCTCATAAATTTTCAGACTTTGCAATTATACCTGTCAGGTTTTATTACTTTTTAACCTGACAGGTTTATTTTAAAAACTATTTAACAAGTTTTACCACTTTTATTTCATTACCAGATTTAATTTGTAAAAAGTAAACACCACTATTCAACATCGAAACATCAATTGAAGAACCATTATAGCCATCCATGCTAACAATCAATTTACCAAAAATATCTGTCAATATTATTTTATCAATATTTACGGAATTTTCATTTTGAATTTTAATATAATCGTTACATGGGTTGGGATAAATAGTATATGCTGTTATTTCATTTTTACTGACTAAATAAGGAATATCTTCATATTTTATGGCAGCAACCGGTGTATTTGGAGCTAAAGCCGGGTTAAAATCGGTATATGTGCATCCAAAAAAACTGCCATTTACAAGTTTTGTCGATATACCATTGTTCATGTACCATTGTGCACCATTCTTTGCGCTCCATGTAATCCAATAATTCGGATTCCCGCCTTCCCCAATAAATTCATTAAGGCCGTCAAAATTATTATCGTAATACAAACTATTTAAAAATCCACCT
>JAFGQQ010000133.1 GCA_016935595.1 Bacteroidales bacterium | reverse complement strand
GCAACATTGATGAACATTTAAATAATGTTTACTATAAAAAGAAATCACAATATTCATATCCACATAGCGTACATGCAAAAGCTATAAATACTGTTCAACGCTGGTTTGTTGAAGAAACCCGTTTGGGTATACCGGTTGATTTTACAACCGAAGGAATTCGTGGATTATGTAATGAAAAGGCAACTGGTTTTCCCTCCCAAATTGCTTTAGGTTGCACCTGGGATAAAGATCTTATTTATCAAATTGGTGAAATAACCGGAAGAGAAGCAAGATTGATGGGATATACCAATGTTTATTCTCCAATTCTCGATGTTGCAAGAGATCCGAGATGGGGAAGGTATGTGGAATCATATGGAGAGGAACCTTTTTTAGTATCAGAATTGGGCAAACAAATGGTAACTGCTTTACAGAAGCAAAAGGTAGTTTCAACTTCGAAACATTTTGCTGTATATAGCATTCCAAAAGGCGGCCGTGATGCAGAATCAAGAACTGATCCACATGTTGCTTTTCGCGAGATGCATACATTATTATTGGCTCCTTTTAAAGTTGCTATTCAGGAAGCCGGAGGTTTGGGTGTTATGAGCTCATATAATGATTATGACGGAGTTCCGGTTACAGCTAGTAAATATTTTTTAACAGATATTTTGCGTAATTCCTGGGGATTTAAAGGGTATGTTGTTTCAGATAGCAAAGCTGTGGAGCAAATTCAAACCAAGCATCATGTAGCAGTTTCAATTGAAGATGCTGTTTGCCAGGCAGTAATTGCAGGTTTAAATGTTCGCACCCAGTTTGATGATCCGGAGAATTTTATTATTCCTCTTCGAAAGAATATTGCATCGGGTATTATTCCAATGAGTATTATAGATGATAGGGTAAGAGATGTATTAAGAGTAAAATTCTGGTTAGGATTGTTCGATAATCCTTATGTTTTAGATCCTGAAGTAGCTGATATTATCTGTAATAGTGCGAGTAGTCATTCTGTATCTCTTAAAGCTTCACGGGAATGTATTGTATTGCTTAAGAATAATGGTTTACTTCCTTTAAATAAAGAAGATTATAATACAATTCTTGTTACCGGGCCAAATGCTGCGGATAAAAGTCATGCGATAAGTCGTTATGGTCCAAGTGGCATTGAGGTAATTAGTGTTCTTGAAGGAATTAAAGGTATGGTTAATGAAAATATAGAAATATTATATGAAAAAGGATGTGAAGTAATAGATGAGAATTATCCTGAAAGTGAAATAATGGATTTTGAGATAAGTCCAAAAGAACAAAATCAGATTGATAATGCAGTTAAAAAGGCAAATATAAGTGATATAATTATAGCTGTACTTGGTGAGACTGAAGATATTGTGGGGGAGGGGCGTACTAGAACTAGTCTGGATTTGCCTGGCAATCAATTGGAATTATTAAAAGCATTATACAAAACTGGCAAACCAATTATTTTAGTTTTGTTAAATGGTCGCCCTCTTTCAATTAACTGGGCTGATAAATATATACATGCCATTATAGAAGCTATGTTCCCCGGTCCTTATGGAGGACAGACAATTGCTGAAGTGATATTTGGTAAGTACAATCCTGGGGGCAAACTTGCTTTTACTGTACCAAAAACAGTTGGACAGGTTCCGTATAATTTTCCATATAAACCCGGCTCACAAAATCCACCTGCTTTGTGGAGTTCAAGAATGTCGGGAAAACCTTCGATGGTGGATAGCGCTCTGTATCCATTCGGACATGGATTAAGCTATACAACTTTTGAATATATTAATTTAACAATATTACCTGAAAAACAGTCTCCGGATGGTAATGTTGAGGTATCATTCAATTTAAAAAATACCGGTAATAGAGCAGGTGATGAAATAGTCCAGCTATATATTTCGGACAAATATAGTAGTGTTACCACTTATGAAAGTGTTTTACGCGGATTTGAGAGGATTCATTTAAAACCAAATGAAAGTAAAACAATAACCTTCCAAATTATGCCAAAAGATTTAATGATTTTAGATAGAAACTTAGAATGGAAAGTTGAACCAGGTGAGTTTGAAATTAAAATTGGTACATCTTCCGAAAATATAAAGCTTAAAGGATTTTTTATGATAAATTAAACTCTTATTTATTTTTAATATTTTAATAATTATTTTTATTAAAAATTTGTTTTTAGTAAATTATACCGAATTATAAATAACTATTAAATAAAAAAATATGAAAATACAGATCTATTTTATTTCAATTTTAGTGTTTATTCTAATAATTATGATTTTCGCATTGCAAAATGCATATTCTGTTTCTTTAAAATTATGGTTTTGGGAATTTGAAAGTTCCCTGTCTTTAATAATTATTGCCTCTATGACATTAGGTGCTGTAATAACTATGTTGATTGGTTTCCCTTCTAAAAATAAAAAGAACCAGCAACTTAAATCATATCAGGAAGAATTGGAGATTTTAAAAGAGAGTGTTAAAATTTTGGAAAAACAGGAAATATCAAGCAGGAAGAAATTGTTAAAAAAGGATAAGAAAGTTGATGAAAAAAATAAAGAAAATGAAGCGGAAGAGACTGAATAGAAAAAAGAAAATCAATCAGAATAGGTAATCGTTATAATACTTAACTATAATGAATGACGGAAATAAATTTAAATATTAATAAAAAAATCGAAGATTTCTTTATCGAGTTAGGTGATATTTCGAGGTTTACAGCAAGAACAGTAAGGCAATTCTCAAGAAAACCTTTTGAAATTGAAGAAATTGCCAAACAACTATTTGAATTTGGTAATAAAAGTCTGCCATTGATTGGTGTTACAGCATTTATACTGGGATTAGTCTTTACAGTTCAAACAAGACCTGTTTTAGTAAAGGTAGGAGCAGAGGCATGGTTACCCGGAATGGTGTTTGTTTCAATAATCAGGGAAATTGGCCCGGTAATTACAGCTTTAATATTTGCGGGTAAAGTTGGAAGTGGAATTGGCGCTGAGCTTGGATCGATGAAGGTTACCGAACAAATTGATGCAATGGAAGTTTCTGGTACAAATCCAATGAAATTTTTAGTTGCTACACGTGTAATATCTTCAACACTTATTGTGCCCGCTTTGGTAATTTTTGCTGATTTTATTTCATTAATAGGTTCATATTTAGGCGCTAATATAAGCGGAAAGATTTCATTTCGACTGTTTTATACCATGGCATTTGAAGAAATTAATTATTTCGATTTTATTCCGGCAACCATAAAAACATTTTTTTTTGGTTTTGCTATTGGTCTTATAAGTTGCTATAAAGGATACAGATCGCATGAAGGCACTAAGGGCGTGGGTAAGGCTGCAAACTCTGCTGTTGTTGTTTCATCCTTGGCAATTTTCGTGATCGACTTGATTGCGGTTCAGTTAACTGAATTATTAATATAATTATTAAGTTGGAAAAAGTAGTTGAAATAAAAAATTTAAATAAAAAATTTGGCAATCTTCAAGTTCTTAAGAATATTAATTTTCACTTGAATAAGGGAGAGAATCTGGTAATTTTAGGAAAATCGGGTGTTGGAAAATCGGTTTTATTAAAATGTATTGTTAGGTTACTAGAACCTGATTCAGGAGAAATAATTGTGTTAGGAAAAAATATTCATAAATTAACTGAAATTGAATTAAATAAATTAAGAATTAAAGTGGGGTATTTATTCCAGGGCAGTGCATTATACGATTCAATGACTTTAAAAGAGAATTTGCTTTTTCCTTTAAAAAGAAATTTCAATAAGCTTACAAGAGAAGAAATGGAAGGACGTATTGAAAATTCACTTAGAGATGTTGGATTACTTGACGCAGTTAATAAAATGCCTGCTGAACTCTCAGGTGGCATGAAAAAAAGAGCCGGTCTTGCCAGAACCTTAATTCTTAATCCTGACATTATTTTGTACGATGAACCAACAACAGGACTGGATCCCGGAACTTCTCATGGAATTATTGAATTGATTCTTGAAATTCAACAAAACTATAAAACCTCCTCAATTATTGTAACTCATGATATGAAATGTGCAG
>JAFGQQ010000132.1 GCA_016935595.1 Bacteroidales bacterium | reverse complement strand
GAATATTTGGTCAGAAAGACCGTGTTTATAATGATCTTATTACAGCTCTTAAAACACCTGCCGATGTTTATATTCTTGACGTGCAAGATAAAGGTATGGCAAGTATATCATATATCGAAAGGCTTATTAATCTTGAAAAATTAAACCTCTCTGGTAACAAATTATCATATTTGCCACCCGAACTTGGCCTGTTATCAAATTTAAAAGAGTGCAATATTTCTAAAAATTCCGGAATAACAGCTTTACCTATAGAATTTTATAATTTGAATAAACTTATTAAACTCGAATTATCTGATAATTTAATCACAGTAATATCCCCAAGTATTAAAAATTTAAGCCAGTTAGAATATCTCGATTTATCTAGTAACAATATAACTAATCTGCCCTATGAGATTGGAGAAATATCAAGTCTTAAGTATGTAAAAGTTGGTAATAATAAAATTACAACTTTGCCACCCACATTCTATAATTTGGTTAATTTAAAAACAATGAAATTAAACAATAACCAAATTACTAGTATTTCTAATGATATTGGGAGACTTACAAATTTGGAAGTTTTATCACTTACCGGAAACAGGCTTACTTCAATGCCTGCTGAATTGGGTAATTTAACTAAATTAAATAAATTAAAATTAGCAAATAATCAGCTAACTTCATTACCAAATGAGATTGGAAAGCTTGTAAATATTGAAGTAATAATAATTAGCGACAATAATCTTGGTTCGTTGCCATCAGGAATAGGCAATTTAACTAAAATTATTGACCTTAATCTTTCAAATAATAAATTAACCGCATTACCTGATGAAATAGGTAATTTAATTAACTTAAAAAGTCTTGATCTATCAAATAATAGTTTGGTTAAAATACCTTCAACAATTGGAAATTTATTAAATCTGGAGGTTCTTATATTATCACCTAATAAGATAGAAGATATTCCTTCATCGATTGGAAATCTTGTAAATCTTAAAAAGCTTATTATTTCTCCGAATAACTTATCAAAAGTACCTGGAGAAATAGGAAAACTAAATAATTTAAAATCACTTGATTTATCAGATAACCAATTAGAAACATTGCCGGATGAAATAGGGAAACTTTCAGGCCTGGATTCTTTAATTCTAAAAAGTAATTCTTTGAAAGAATTGCCTTCAGGAATTGGAAATTTAACCAATTTATCTCATTTGGATATATCAAGAAATAACCTTACTTCTATTCCTGGTGAAATTGGTAATTTAAAAAATCTGAAAGAACTTGATCTTTCAAATAATGATATAAGCAATCTTCCTGCTGAAATTGGTAATTTAACAAATCTCGAACAGTTAAGGTTGAACAAAAACCAAATAAATACGTTTCCTGATGAAATAGGCAATCTCGAAAATTTAAAAAGGTTGTATATAAAAGATAATGAAATTAGTTCAAAAGAATTAAAGAAGTTAAATGGCTTATTACCAAATTGTTCGATAAAATATTAAATAAAGTGTATAAAAATTTATTATAATTTTTAGAAATAATTTGTAAATTAGTAGCAAATAAAATAAAAATAATTATGGATGCAATAAAAATAGAAGGAACAAGTCAAACTCCAAAAGTAATTTTCGATAAAGAAAATAATCAAATTGAAATATCTGGGCACTCATTACCAGAAAATGTGCAAATATTTTATTCACCTTTGTTAGAATGGGTTGATAAATATCTTGAATCTCCAAATGATAAAACGCAAGTTGTTTTTAAAATGGATTATTACAATACAGCCTCTTCTAAAATGATTTTCGAAATTCTAAAGAAATTCGATAAATTACATGGGCAGGGCAAAGATGTTGAAATTCACTGGTATTATTCGGAAGATGATGAAGACATGGAAGAAGCAGGGGAAGATTATTCATCAATTGTTGATGTGCCGTTTAAATTAATAAGTTATTCTGTTTAGTTAATATTTCATTAGCAACTTATAAACTTATTTTAATTAGTATTGTTAAAAGGGCTTAATAAGCCCTTTTTTTATTGTCGAAACAACATCATAATTCAATATGAAGGATTTAACTGTAGGCAAGGAGGGAAAACAAATTTTAACTTTTGCATTACCTATGTTAGCTGGTAATTTATTTCAACAGCTTTATAATATTGTTGATAGCATAATAGTTGGAAGGATTTTGGGGAAGGAAGCATTAGCTGCAGTTGGCGCATCATATCCGATAATTTTTACTTTAATCTCATTGGTTATAGGAGTTGCAATGGGTGGCACAATTATTATTTCTCAATATTTTGGAGCAAAAGATTATATTAAGGTTAAAAAAACTATTGATACTCTTTATATATTTCTCTTTTTTGCTTCATTATTTGTTTCAATTATAGGTATTCCATTGACAGATGAAATATTTAGGTTATTAAAATTACCTGAAGAAATTATGCCACAGGCAAATGTGTATTTAAAAATATATTTATCAGGAATGATCGCCTTTTTTGGTTTTAATGCAACTAGCGCTATTTTGCGGGGATTAGGTGATTCTAAAACACCTTTATATTTCTTAATAATTTCAACTTTGTTTAATATAATACTTGATTTACTTTTTATAATAGTTTTTGAGTGGGGAATTGCCGGAGCTGCTATTGCAACAATTATTTCGCAAGGCGGGGCATTTATAACCGCCATAATTTATTTGAATAAAACTCATAAAATCATACAGTTTTCATTTAAAAACCTTGTATTTGATAATTCTATTTTTAAAGATAGCTTGCGCATTGGTTTGCCTTC
>JAFGQQ010000131.1 GCA_016935595.1 Bacteroidales bacterium | reverse complement strand
CCGCCGATAAATTTCATGTCTTTTTCTTTGTTTTTAATAATATCGGCAATGTATTTAAACCCGGTTAGCACATCGTAATGCTTAACCCCGAAATATTCTGCCATTTCTGCAAGTAATTCAGTGGTAACAATTGTTTTTACAATATATTCCTTTCCTTTAAGCTTACCATTCTCTTTCCATTTTTTTAGTAAGTAATAAATTAGTATCGAAGCTGCCTGATTGCCATTTAATAAAATAAATTTACCCTTATTATCTTTTACTGCAATTCCCACGCGATCGGCATCGGGATCGGTTGCCATAACCAGGTCGGCATTTACTTGCTGCGCTTTTTTTATAGCCATATCCAGGGCAGCCGGTTCTTCAGGATTTGGAGAATGTACAGTTGGAAAGTTACCATCGGAAATATCCTGTTCAGGAACATTATATATATTTTCAAATCCTATTTTTTTTAGAGCCATCGGTACTAATTTAACGCCTGTGCCATGAATAGGCGTGTAAACTATTTTCAGGTTTTTCTGGCGTTTAACCACTTCAGGGGAAAGAGACAATTCAACAATTTTATTTACATAAATTTCATCAATTTTTTGTCCGATGATTTCAATTTTACTATTGTCCCCATCGAATTTTACTTCATCAATACTTTTTATTTTCTGAACTTCCTGAATGATGTTTTTATCATGTGGTTCAATAATTTGTCCGCCATCGTCCCAGTATGCTTTATAGCCATTGTATTCTTTTGGATTATGCGAAGCAGTGATTACGACACCAGTCTGACAGCCAAAATGACGAATAGCAAATGACAATTCCGGAGTTGGGCGAAGGTCATCAAATAAAAATACTTTAAAACCGTTTGCAGCGCATATCTTGGCCGTAGTTTCGGCATATAAACGGCTATTATTACGGCTGTCGTGGGCAATGGCTACTTTAATTTCTTTTAGTTGTGAAAATTCTTTTTTCACATAATTACATAATCCCTGTGTTGCCATACCAACAGTATAAATGTTCATCCGGTTAGTGCCGGCTCCCATAATGCCGCGCAATCCGCCAGTTCCAAATTCGAGGTCTTTATAAAACGATTCAATCAGTTCTTTCTCGTCATTTTCAAGCATGTGTTTTATTTGCTTTTTTGTCTCTTCGTTTATATTACCCTGCAGCCATTTATTGGCTTTTTCTTTCACTATTTTTAGAAGTTCGTTATTGTCCATTTGGATATATTATTATGAATTAAAAACTCTATTAAGCTGTTATACCAAGATTTGTTAAGCCATCGTAAAGTTACGTATCAGATTTATTGTTACCTGCTTTGAAACAGGAAAACCAGTCAATTTATTTTATTACGTAAGTTTTCGAAACATTATTTTTAAGCACTAATTTTTTCGTTATACTTAATTAACACTATGGTAATTTTTCTTCAGTTGTAAATGATGAGGCCGGTAATCCCTCGAAATTAAATAAACTGGCATTTGATCCGTCTTTATATGCATATCGCACTGCAACCGGGTTTTTAATATCAGGGTGAAAAACTACAATATGATTATTGTCGATTTGGGCTTCAGCTTTTATGTATTGCAAATCCTCACCGCAAATCTCAAATTCATCGGCAATGTTGTTTTTAAATACCAATCCATTCTCTGCATATTCAAACTGAATAGTAACTTTATCATCTACTATTTCATGGGATAGATACAATGGCCCTGAACAAATAAGTTCTTTCCCATAATCCTTATTTAAGGCCCATAGGGCGAGCCGTTCACCAACATCAGTTTTGTTGGCAGGATGTATATTGTTAAAATTACCAATATCTAAAGTAACTGCCATACCTGTATTAGGCAGGGACAATGAACGCCTTTGTGCATCGCGCAGGTGGGCTGAAGCAATTCCTTCAGCACTTCCGGAATAATTCCAGGGTGCAATCTGTACAAAATAAAAAGGAAATTCCCCTAACTGCCAAAGATTACGCCAGTCTGTAATCATCGCAGGAAATAAGCGCTGATATTGGTTAGCACGGCCAACATTCGACTCTCCCTGGTACCAAATAGCACCTTTTATAGTGTATGGTATCAAAGGGGCAATCATGGCATTATAAAGCATCGATGGGGTCCATGAACTTAAGCCAATTGACAAAGTTGGCTTTTCTTTGAATTCATTTGATGTTATATCGAAAACATAAAAGATGTCATCAAAAAATTCGGCTGCCACCATGTATTTCCATTCACCGGCAAGACTTATTTTTTTAGCCGGATTTTCTTTTACCGAAATTTTCAGGTCAGTTTCTTTACCATAAATACCGCCGCCACCCCGTGTATCTATAACCCTGACGGCGATAAGGTTTTCACCTGCTTTTACCAGTGAAGCAGGAATTGTATATTCACGGGGTTTATCATAGAAACCATCCACTTCATAACCACCAATAAAACTTCCGTTAAAATAAGCACCATCCATATCGTCAATAGGCCCGAGGCTTAGCTGCAAATCTTTACCTGACCACGTTTCGGGAATATTTATATTTTTCCGGAACCATATTGCGCCATCAAAACTTCCAACCTTAGTATTTTCCCAAAGAACTGGCAATTTCATAATATCCCAATTGCTGTCATCGCCGCTGACAGCAGAACAGGTGCTGTCGTTAAAACTAATACCTTTATAAGGTTCATCGGCTTCTTTTTTTCTCATATCAATTGTACTATGGTTTGTAAGCCAGCTCTTATATCTTTCAAATTCCGGCCTTGCATCTTCAATTTGTTTTATTGTTTCAGTGTAATCTGCATCATTTTTTAGTGTTTCACCGCTAATCCAGGATTCGACCGGAGTGCCTCCCCAGCTTGAATGAATTAGGCCTATTGGCACATTTATCTCTTTCAGCAACTTTTTCCCAAAGAAAAAAGCTGTTGCGCTGAAATCCCCTGCAGTTTCAGGGCTGCACACCATCCATTGGCCTTTGCAATCTGATTCAGGTTTTTCAGACATAGCTTTTCTTACCGTAAAAATCCTCATTCCTGGAAAATTGGCTTCTTTAATTTCCTGTGCAGCTCCCTGAATTGTATCAGCCGATGAAAAACCATTCATGGTCATTTCCATGTTCGACTGGCCGGAGCATAACCAGACTTCGCCAATCATAACATCTTTAATAACCACAACATTTTTTTTATTTTTAATCATCACTTCAAAAGGACCTCCGGCTTCAGGGGTTTTTAATTTAGCTGAAAAATTACCCAGTGTATCAGTTTTAGCTAGTACAGTTTGCCCCCAGCTACCGGCAATTCTAACTTTCGTTTCCGGATTTGCGTTCCCCCATATTGCAACTTCGGCATTTTGTTGTAAAACCATATGATCGGTAAAAATAGCAGGCAATTCCGGCAAACCGGTTTTATCGGGCTTACATGCATTAAAAAGAATAAAAACCAGAGAAGAAAATATAATAAATGTAGTTTTCATGATTCAGTTTTTTATGTTAAAAATAAGTGTAAAGATAACTATTCATTAAAGAAGAAAAGAGCGAAGACATTAT
>JAFGQQ010000130.1 GCA_016935595.1 Bacteroidales bacterium | reverse complement strand
TATCCCTGGTTTGGCAGGTGGGGACGGGATACTTTTATTTCTCTACCCGGACTTACTTTATCTCTTGGCGATACTAAAACCTGTAAAGATGTATTAGATACCATGATGTTTGAAATGAAGAAGGGATTGTTCCCGAATAATGGTAAAATTGGTGATGCGCTTTTAAATTCTGTAGACGCGCCTTTATGGTTTTTCTGGGCAGTTAAGAAATATCAGGATCATTCTAAAGAACCTGCTGAAAAAATCTGGAAAGAGTTTGGTCCAAAAATGAAACAAATACTTAAAAGTTACAGGGAAGGCACTGATTATAATATTAAAATGAGGGAAAACGGTTTGATTTATGCGGGAGAAAAGGGATATGCTCTTACCTGGATGGATGCCGTTGTTGATGGGAAACCTGTTACACCTCGCGAAGGTTATGCAGTTGAAATTAATGTTCTTTGGTATTTTGCCATTAAGTATGCATTATTTTTAGCTTTAAAGAATGAAGATAATAAGTTTATTACGGATTGGGATAATTTACCCGGATTAATTGAAAAATCATTTGTTGCAGTATTCTGGGATGAAAATAAAAAATATCTGGCTGATTATGTTAATGATGAAGAAAAAGACTGGTCGGTCAGACCTAACCAGGTTTTCGCTTCCTCACTCGAGTATAGTCCGGTGAATGAAGATATTAAAAAAGCTGTAATCGATAAAATTCAAAAAGAACTGCTTACTCCAAAAGGATTAAGAACTCTTTCTCCCAAAAATCCTGCCTATATTGGAATTTATCAGGGCGATCAGGCTTCACGTGATAAAGCTTATCACCAGGGAACAGTATGGCCGTGGTTATTGGGACATTTTGCAGAGGGATACTTAAGACTTTATAAAAAAAATGGGATTCCTTTCGTCAAAGATCTATTAAATAAGTTCGAAGATGAGATTAAGGTTCATGGAATGGGAACAATCTCAGAGGTATTTGATGGTGACCCTCCGCATAAACCAGGAGGCGCAATTTCACAAGCCTGGAGTGTAGCGGAGTTATTAAGAATGAATGAATTAATAAAAAAATATAGTAAAAAATAAATAATATAAAATTAAAAAGATAAATAATAGAGTTTAGTTAAAATGAAAGTATTAATGTTTGGATGGGAATTTCCGCCACATATTACCGGCGGATTAGGCACTGCATGTTATGGATTAACTAAGGCTTTGGCTTTAATTGGAGTCGATATTAAGTTTGTTGTGCCAAAAGTGTTTGGTGATGAAGATCACACAGTTGCAAATCTTGTTGATGCTGGGGAAATAGAGATCAATCAAAAAACCTTCGATTTTGAGGATTTTTGGAAAAGGATTACTTACCTTGAAATAGGCTCAAATTTAATTCCATATGTGTCACCCGAAATTTTTGAAAAATTATTCCAGAAAAGCCAGCTTGATTATACAGATATTAAAGAAGCTGCATTTTCGTCCCAATTTAAATTTTCAGGTAAATATGGTAAAGATTTGATGCTTGAAGTTTCAAGGTATGCATTAATTGCAGGCGCTTTAGCTGCACCAAAGGACTTTGATGTAATTCATGCGCACGACTGGTTAACTTATCCTGCCGGGATTATGGCTAAGGAAGTATCGGGTAAACCACTTGTTATTCATGTGCATGCTACCGAATTCGATAGAAGTGGCGAAAATATTAACCAAAACATATATGAAATTGAAAGAAAGGGTATGGAGGTTGCCGATAAGGTTATTGCTGTAAGTAATTTTACCCGCAATATTATAATTGAACGTTACGATATAGATCCTGATAAAGTAGTTACTATTTATAATGGTGTGGAACCGAATGATGACAGGTATAATCAATTGCAAAGAGACAGAAAAATTAAAGATAAGATCGTTACATTTCTTGGAAGGGTCACTTTCCAAAAAGGTCCTGATTATTTTGTGGAAGCTGCAAATAAAGTTCTTCAGAAATACCAGGATGTAAGATTTGTTATGGCAGGAAGCGGTGATATGCTTAACAGGATGATTCACAGGGTAGCTCAGTTAGAAATTTCGAATAAATTTCATTTTACAGGTTTCTTGAAGGGAGGAGAAGTAGACGAAATGTTTGCATTAAGCGATGTTTATGTTATGCCATCAGTATCCGAACCTTTTGGTATTTCTCCTTTAGAGGCCATCAGATCGAATGTTCCAGTGATAATTTCTAAGCAATCTGGAGTATCGGAAGTTCTGATGCATGCCATTAAATTAGATTTTTGGGACATTGACGCGATGGCCGATTCAATATACGGATTATTGAATTATAAAGCTTTATCAGAATTTTTTATTAAGCATGGTAAACATGAGGTAGATAAGCTCAAGTGGGAAAATGCAGCCAGGAAAACTCTGGATGTTTATCATCAAGTATTGTAAAAATTAAAATTATTGGTTATATGAGGACAATTAGTTTTTATTTCCAGGTACATCAACCATACAGGTTAAGAAGATACAGATTTTTCGATATCGGAAGCAAGCATAATTATTTTGATGATTATGCAAATGAATCAATCATGCGAAAAGTGGCTGAAAAATGTTACTTACCTACCAATAAAGTTATGCTCGACTTGATTAAAACCTACGGTAAAAAATTTAAAATTTCTTACTCAATATCAGGTGTATGTATCGATCAATTTGAGAAATATGCTCCTGATGTATTAAAAAGTTTTAAACAATTAGCCGAAACAGGAAGTGTCGAATTTTTAGCTGAAACATATTCTCATTCGCTTTCTGCATTAAAAAGCAGGGACGAATTTATTGACCAGGTAAAAGCGCAAACGAAAAAAATAAAGGAACATTTTGGTCAAACACCTAAGGTATTCCGCAATACCGAGTTAATTTATTCGGATGAAATTGGAGCAATGGTGGCTAATATGGGATACAAAGGTATTTTAACCGAAGGGGCTAAACATATATTAGGTTGGAAAAGCCCAAATTTTTTATATACCAATGCTATTAATCCGAAATTGTTGGTTTTATTAAAAAATTTTAGATTAAGCGATGATATTGCTTTCCGTTTTTCGAACCGTGACTGGAGAGAATGGCCTCTTACAACCGGTAAATTTATTAATTGGTTAAATTCAATTGACCAGAAAGAAGAAATTATAAATTTATTTATGGATTATGAAACTTTTGGCGAGCATCAATGGGCCGATACGGGGATATTTGATTTTTTACGTGACCTGCCTCACAGGGTGTTTTCTGAGTCAGATTTTGTTTTTGAAACTCCTGGTGAAGTAATCAGTCATCACCAGCCCGTCGCACCAATTCATGTCCCTTATCCTGTTTCATGGGCAGATGAAGAACGCGATTTAACAGCCTGGCTTGGAAATGAATTACAAAATGATGCTTTTAATAAACTATACGACTTAATAAATAAAGTAAAAAAATGT
>JAFGQQ010000129.1 GCA_016935595.1 Bacteroidales bacterium | reverse complement strand
TCAGGTACTATTTTCTTTTCCAACTGTAACATGCAATGTATTTTTTGTCAAAATTGTGAAATATCACAATTAGGATTTGGAAAATATGTCGATTTTGAAGATTTAGCCAGCATAATGATAATACTGCAAAATAAAGGTTGCCATAATATTAATTTCGTTTCCCCTTCTCACCAGATTCTTGCTATCTTAAAAGCCCTTGAAATTGCTATTGAAAAAGGTTTAAAAATTCCATTAGTTTATAATTCTGGTGGTTATGACTCAAAAGATACTTTAATTCTTTTAAAAGATATATTCGATATTTATATGCCAGATTTTAAATATTTTAATGATGAAATAGCTGAAAAATTAAGCGGGATTAAAAATTATAAGCAAACAATACGGGAAGCTATAACTGAAATGCATAAACAAGTTGGAGATTTACAAATGAATGAACAAGGTATAGCTTACAAAGGATTAATTATAAGACATTTAATTTTACCTGATAACTTATCGCAAACAAAAGAAATTATTAATTTCATAGCTAAAATTTCTTTAAATAATTATTTAAATCTAATGGATCAATACAGGCCTGAACATAAAGCATTCGAGATACCTTCACTAAGAAGACGAATTACTCCGAATGAATATGAACAAGCAGTAGAATACGCTCAAAAAAAGGGCTTGAAAAGGTTGGCAACATAATAATTTTAATGAAATTGCCATAATTTTTTATACTTAAAAATTATAACAAATTTGTAATATTAATTATGAAACATATTTAAAAAAAAAAATTTGAAAAAAGGAATTGTATTAAAATCGACAGGAAGTTTATATTCAGTAAAACTTGAGAATGGACAAACCCTTAATTGTACAATTAAGGGAAAATTCAGAAAAAATAATATAAAAAGTACAAATCCTGTTGCTGTTGGTGACTACGTTGAAATTGAATATTTAGAAAATGCAAAGACAGGAATAATAAAAGAAATATTAGACAGGAAAAACTATATTTTAAGAAAATCGTCAAATCTTTCAAAAACATCGCATATTATTGCCGCGAATGTTGACCAGGTTCTTTTATTAATTACTTTAATAAATCCTAAAACCACAACCCTATTCATCGACAGGTTTTTAGTTTCTGCTGAAGCTTATAGAATTCCTGCGATATTAGTGTTTAACAAAACTGACTTATATCAAAACCAGCAATTTATTGAATTGGAGAAATTAAAAAAAGAATATGCGTTAGCTGGATATCAATGTATAGATACTTCAATAGTTAGTAAAATCAATTTAGATAAAATTAAAAAAATTATACAAAATAAAATCAGTGTTTTTGGCGGCAATTCGGGTGTTGGTAAATCTGCACTTATTAATTGTATTGATGAAAAATTAAATTTAAAAATCGGGGAAATATCACATTATCATAAATCGGGAAAACATACCACAACTTTTGCCGAAATGCTTGAATTATCGTTTGGCGGATATGTTATAGACACCCCTGGTATAAAAGGATTCGGATTAATTGATGTACAAAAAGACGAGCTATACCATTTTTTCCCGGAAATATTTAAATATTCGGAAAAATGTAAGTTTTATAATTGTTTTCATATTAATGAACCGGGCTGTTTTGTGAAGGAATCAGTAAATAAAGGATTAATTGGTCATACAAGGTACCAGAACTATTTAAATATTTATTTTGCCGATGAGGGCAAATACAGGTAAATATGCTTTTTCATTATTGTTGTCAATTATAATGCTAAATAATAACATTATCTTTTATATTTGTAGGGAAAATTATACCTTTATATAATATAATCCATTTTTATGAGAAAGTTTTATTACATAGTAGGATTTATGATTATTGCATTACTTGCAGTAAAAATAATATTTATCATTAGAGCAAAAGACTATCAAGTTAACCAGTATTCCGATTTACTTTCAAAACAAATTTACTTATGTAATTCAAATATAGAAGATACTTGGTCAAAATTCGAAAACGACCTGAATTATTTGAGAAATTATGAAACAATCTCAATATTATTGAACAATCGTTCTAAAAATCAAATTGATAAATTTGAATTATTCTTTTCGAAATACATTGACCTCATCGAACAAATTAATATTTATAGTTCATCTGGAAATACTTTTGCCATTTACAAAGATGAAAACAATTTATTTCACTCACAATTTTCTTTCAGCGATACAAAGGAAAATACTTTAGAAGACAAAGAACGGGTTATTCTTTATGAACAGGAATACTTTTACAACTTGCCTGTTTTCAGTAAAAACAAGCTATATGCTAATATTCTGTTTACAATTGACTTCGAGAACTTTATTCTTAAGAGATTTAAAGAACATGAGATTGGATATGCCGGATGGCAAGGTTTAATTGATAATAAAGGAAATATTTTAGTGAGTAATGATATTGAAAAAATATTCAGAACAGAAGACCTTACTCTCATCAGCAAAAACTTAAACAAAGGAACTGACGGATTTATTGACCACTATATTTCATTTAAGGACGATGAAATTAAAATGTTATCGATATATAAAGAGGTTAATTTTATAAAAAATAAGTTCGGGATAATTTTCTCTGTTCAAACAAATAAAATCTTTTATTCTTACTATAAAAGCTTTATTTCATCATTAATTGTTGGAATTTTATTGTTATTCTTATTAATTGCTGCTGGTGTTTTTATGATTAAATTTAACAATAGACAAGTCTCTATACAAAATAAATCAATAAAGAAATTTGAAAATATATTAGAATCATTGCCTATTGGTGTACTTGTTACCGATAAAAATAAAAAAGTCTCTATGGCTAATATGGCTGCTATAAATATGCTACATATGGAAAACCAGTCCGAAGTTGTTGGCCAGAATATTTCAAATAAACTAATCAATGCAAAAAACCATATAAGTAAAGATACGCGTGAATATAATTTCGACGCCAATAAATATATTTATTACGATAAAACAGGCGAGGAAATAGTACTTTATAAAAAAGAAATTCCCCTTTCTTTTGACAACCAAAATTTAAGCCTTGAAGGTTTTATAGATATATCTCCAATCGAAAAGGCCAGAAAGCTAGAAATAGCAGCTAATAATTCAAAATCTGAATTTTTAGCAAAAATGACTCATGAGAT
>JAFGQQ010000128.1 GCA_016935595.1 Bacteroidales bacterium | reverse complement strand
GAGGGTTCATCAGTGTAGATGATTTCAAAATCAAAGAAACTGGCTTTACCCCCGTTTCTAAGAATTTCATTAATTAATATAAAACAATCGTATGCAAATTGTCGATGAGTAAAACCAATTTCTGATGTTCCTATCCTTAAGCGAAGCTGATTAATCATTCTTTTTACATTGTTACTCTTAAAAATAAGCTCTTTTATTTTATAGGAAGGTATTTGAATATACTCAATTTTTAAAAATTCGCATGCTTTTCCAATATCATAGTTAGAGGTTATTATGATCAAATCTCTCTGTTTAGTATTGAAATGAATTGCGAGTAGAAATGCCTGATAAGAACTACAAAAGAAATACTTAATCATCCTTCTTTTTAATTAGATTCATAATTATCTTTTTGTTATTAAGAAATATAAATATAAAAAGAACTAAGATTATTACTAAATGGATTGAAAGTCTCATTAAAGCATTGTGAATCGGAAGATGATCGATAATGATATACAATAAGCCTAGACCTAAAAACCAAGGTATTATAAGCTTAAAATTAATTGGAATAAAATAGTATTTATGAGCAAAGATATATTCAATGATAAACATAAAAAGGAAAGAAAGAAAAGTTGAATACGCAGCGCCCATTATTCCAAAAGATGGAATTAGTAAGAAATTGAAAGCAATATTGATACCTGCACAAATGAGTGTTATTAATAATATAATCACAGATTTCTTGTCTTGATAAATCATTAAATTAAACAAACCAGTTGTTTGAGAAAAGAAATAGCCCAATGCAACCAAGGGAATAATTTTAAATGAGGAATGATACTCCTTGGAGATTAATAAAATAATAATATCCTTTGAAAGGAATACAATAAAAAAAGTAATTGATAAAATGATTAGGATAAATACATTATTCATTTTATATAACTTCTTTTTTGCTAGGGCACTATTTTCTGAGTTTGCTATTTTGTAGAATAAAGGATTGTAGGCAGTAAAAAAACCTCCAGCTAAAATGCCTGTTAAACTTGCAATACGATATCCAAGGGAATATATGCCAACATCATTTAAAGTAAGAAAGCGTTCAATAAATATTCTATCAGACAAATTAAGAACCCATGCTAATAACACAGATGGCAAAAGCGGAAGTGAATATTTTAGACTTTGATTGAAAATACCAAAGTCAAATTTTATATTGATTATCTTGTAGTTAATAATAAGGTAGATAGGTAGAATAATTAGGCTTCCAAACATTTGGCCTAAAAGCATACCTATAGCGCCTTTTTTGAGTATAATTATGAAATAAAGATTTAAAGCAACTACAGTAATGAACTGGAAAAAGGAAATGGATACAAAGGTAGCTGCCTTTTCTGAAACACGTAAATACACATTAGGAACAGTTGAAAATACTTTTAGGTATACTGATAATAATAATATTGTATAATATGGATAGAATGGAATAGACCTATAAATTTTTACAAGAAGATTATTAGCCAGAAAAAGCAGTAACAATAATAAAGTTGAGATTATTAATAGACCAATTGTAATAGTACCTAAATAATCTCTTTTTGAAGCCTCAGTTTTATAATCATAATACAATCTATATATGCCTCTATCTAGGGAAAACGTAAAAAGAATAAGAAAAACACTATTTAAAACATTCATGGAATTTACAATTCCATATTCAGATGGAGGTAAATAGGAAGTATATATTGGAATTAAGATAAAGCTGACAATTTGTGGTAGAAAATTACCAAGAGTATATATTGAAGTATTTTTAATTAAGCCCGATGCCATGTTTAAGATATAAATGAAGCTTATTTTATTTATTCATGATTAGTTCTGCAATCATGAAATCAAGCTCATTATCGATATCAACAGAATTGTACTCATTCATGGGATATTTAATGATTTTGCAAAAATCATTAAAGGAATTATATTTTTCAAGAGCCATATGATTTATTACATAAATGGCACCATTGAATTCCCAAACCTTTGGGCAATCCTGTCTTCTAATAAAATGACCCTTTTTGCTTTTTATCAAAAAGCCATGTTCATTTTCCTCATATAATACAAAGTATGGATTAGACTTTGTTTCGCAGACTGAAACTACCATATCAATATTATTGGAATAAAGCATTTTAGCTTCGCGTACGTTCAAAGGTTTTCTGAGAGGAGAAGTTGGCTGTAAAAGAATTACGGCATCGTAATATAATCCATTTATTTTATATTGATTATATGCATGTTTTATTACATCATATTGTCCTGCAGTATCGGATGCCAATTCCTCAGGTCTAAGAAAAGGTATTTCGATATTGTATTTTTTACAGATTTCTACTACATCTTCATCGTTTGTACTAATGCAGATGTCAGCTGAATCGGCAACTTCTAATGCACATTCAATCGTATGACTTATAAGTGGTTTTCCATTTAAAAGCCGGGTGTTTTTATGCGTTATTCCTTTAGATCCTTTCCGCGCAGGTATCAGATATAAAAATTTCATATAATCATTATCTCAATTTTGCATAATTCTAAAGTTGCAATGATATCATATCGTTAAAGATGGATAAGGTTAGCTATTTTTAATCCTACTGTTATTTTATTTGAATTTCTTTTCCAAGCCTAATTAATTAATTAATAGCCATGCTTAATCCTGAAAGAATGAAAAAGATAGAAACACCAAAAATTCCTAGCTTTGATAGTAAAGTTGTACGTGAGTTACCACCAATATAATGATATAACATAATAGATATTGCACAAAACCCTCTTAACCAGTCCAG
>JAFGQQ010000127.1 GCA_016935595.1 Bacteroidales bacterium | reverse complement strand
TGTGTAGTAACCGGAGGTAATTAGTAATTAATTAAGCCATGGATTTGTCATCCAGCTTTCCAATTCAAGTTCAGGTTCATCAGCTTCAACAATCTCGTTTTTCTCAACCATCCAATCTTCAATTACCAATTCTTCTTCAGTTTCCAAAACTTCCCAACTTAACTCTGATCCTGAAAACCTCTCAGTCATCCATGGCTCAATATTTAATTCTGTTTCACCTTCCGCATACTCAATTGTAATTAACTCTGCTTGAACTTTCATGGTTACTTCTTTGCTTTCAAGCAAATCGATCAATGCATATAAATCAACATATATCGACTCTAGCTGATTATTTTCAATTCCTTTTATATAAGAATCTTGTGCTATACTGCTTAAACCAACAATAGTAATTACAATTATCATTACTGCTATTTTTGCTGCTTTTCTCATTTTAAAAACTTTTGTTTTCATAATTACCTCCGTTTTTTTATTATCATTATGATAACATCTTGGCATTTATCGTGCCAAAATTTATAAGTAATTATTATTCAGTAATTTATGTTGTAAATTTAATTTTGTATTTATTTTAAAAATGACCGAAATTGAGACAATCGTGTTCGTTTTCGAACGAAATATATTTGCAACTATCTGTTTTTCAATGAAATGTAAAATTATGTAATGAATTGTCACAGGATGTCACAAATGTTTTAATTAAGCCTAAAATAATTAAATGTAAAAAAGGTAAATCTATATAATCCCCTGAATAACAATAACAAACTCTCCCTTAAGGTTCGATTCGATAAGTTGATTTAATATCTTCCCGAGTGTTCCTCTAAAATTAGATTCATATATTTTAGTTATTTCTTTCGAAACCGAGGCTTGCCTTTCTTTGCCAAATATTTCAATAAATTGTTCAAGAGTTTTTATAATACGATGTGGCGATTCATAAAATACCATGGTACGGGTTTCTTCTGATAATTCGTCCAAACGTTTTTTCCTGCCTTTTTTATGGGGAAGGAATCCTTCAAAAACAAATCTGTCGCAAGGAATACCCGAATTAATTAATGCCGGGAGAAACGCTGTTGGTCCGGGTAAAGTTTCAACTTCAATTTTATTTTTAATGCATTCTCGAATTATTAAAAACCCGGGATCGCTTATTCCGGGTGTTCCGGCGTCAGAAACCAAAGCAGCAATAAAACCTTCATTTAATTTATTGATGATACTTTCCTGAATGGCATGTTCATTAAATTTGTGATAGGATATTAAATTTTTCTTAATTTGAAAGTGCCTTAATAAAAACGAGGTTTTCCGGGTATCTTCTGCAATAACAAAGTCAACCTTTTTTAAAACTTCGATTGCGCGTAATGTTATATCATTCAAATTTCCAATTGGGGTAGGGATAATATAAAGTTTGGCCATCAAGTCTCAATTGCAAATTTACGTTTTACTATGTCAAGAAAATAAATAACCACATCACTTTTGTAATCCCAATTATAATTAGCTTTTAAATGGTTAAGCACTTCAATATAATTATCGGCATTATTTATTATATCAATTGTTTCGTTATATATATTTGCATTGCCTTCAAATAATTCTTTAATAAATAAAAACCTGTCATTTATGCCAATGGCTTTTTTAATGTCTTCAAGAGGCTTTGATTGTAATTTCGAAGACACATCCTTTACACTGGTTTTTTCACCAATCGACTCATTTCTTGATGAGGTACTTTGATATTTATCCGCAATTATTTCAATATTTTTATCCCTGTCTTCAGAATCAGGAGAGTCTAATTCTTCTGTTTGGTTGTCAACCCTTTCTAAATTATAAGGTTCTTCAAGTGAAAAATCATCTGATTTTTCAATAGTTTTTTCATCTTTCTCGTCTTTATCAACTTCCTTTTTACTTATATCTTTCTTTGAAACCGATTTTCGCCTGTTTTCGTTTTCAATTATTAACAACAAATCATATAAATTCCTGATTTTTGAAAGTACTAAATCCATTTCGATTTGAGAGATCGATTCGTCATTCTTAAATTTATGAATCAAATTTTTAATCTCTTCAATATCAATTAATAAGCTGTCTATTGTATTTTTATAATCCATAATATTTTAATTCTTTTTAGATTTATGAATTATTATACTTTTGTAAAATAATTAATTAATCCATGTAAAAGTAACGAATAAATTTTAGAATTTTATAAAATACGGTGTCCGAAAATAGAAATTCAAATTGCAAAAAAGAATGTATCTAAGTTATACCATGTTTAATATTTTCGGGGATAACCAAAAAATTAATCAGAAGATAATAAAAGCATATGATTGAATATAATATAAATCAAATAAATAAAATTATTAATGGCAAAGTAATAGGAAATAAAAATATTTCCATAAAAAATATATCTATTGATAGCAGAACCATTTATTCTGCAAAAGATTCTGTTTTTTTTGCTTTACAAGGGAAAAATAACGATGGTCATAAATATATATCTTCTCTCATCGAAAGCGGGGTGAAAGTTTTTGTTGTTAATAGAATTGAAAATAAGTGGTTAAAAAATAACCGGGTTTCGTTTATTCAAGTTCAAGATACATTAAAAGCTTTGCAGGAATTTGCAGCATTTCATCGCAAACAATTTTCATATCCTGTTATAAGTATTACAGGCAGTAATGGTAAAACTATCATTAAAGAATGGTTATATCAAGTTCTTTATTATGATTACCAGATAGTCAGAAGTCCCAAAAGCTATAATTCTCAGGTAGGTGTACCTTTAAGCGTTTTATTAATGGACAAGAATTACAACCTGGCAATTTTTGAAGCGGGTATATCGCAAACCGGGGAAATGGAAAAACTTGAAAAAATTTTAAAACCAACTATTGGAGTATTTACAAATATTGGTGAAGCGCATCAAGAAAACTTCAAAAGCATAAAACAAAAAACTGAAGAAAAAATAAAATTATTTCAATCGTCTGAAAAAATTATATATTGTAAAAATTATAAATTAATACACGAATGTATTTGTAATACTTACCCGCAAAAAATTAAAATATCCTGGTCGTTTAAAAACGATTCCGATTTATATATTAATGAAATTATTAAGGAAAACGAAAAAACAAGAATAACCGGAATATATAAAAAGGAAAAAATAAAAATTGAAATCCCTTTTACTGATAATGCATCCTTAGAAAATGCTATACATGTTTGGTTGTTATTATTGGAAATGAATTACAATCATCAAATTATTGCTGAACGGATGAACTCACTGCATCCTATAGGAATGCGCATGGAACTAAAAGAAGGCATAAACAATTGTTCAATAATTAACGATGCATACAATTCCGATTTAAATTCACTTACCATTGCCCTCGATTTTTTAAACCAACAGAATAAAAATTCAAAAAAAACACTTATTCTGTCAGATATTATGCAAAGCGGGAAAAAAGAAAATGAATTATACCAAACCGTATCTGATTTATTAATTAAAAAGATTATTAACAAGTTTATTGGGATTGGGCCTTCTTTAAAAAAGAATTCATCGTTATTCTCTAAAAAAAGTACATTTTTCGAATCAACAGGAGAATTCTTAAACAATTATTCAAAAAATAATTTTAATAATGAAGATATTTTAATTAAAGGTTCCCGTGACTTTAAATTCGAGAATATCTCTGCTTTCCTTGAATATAAAGGCCATAGAACGATTCTTGAAATAAACCTGAATGCTTT
>JAFGQQ010000126.1 GCA_016935595.1 Bacteroidales bacterium | reverse complement strand
GAATTGAACCACAGAGTTTCACAAAGATAACTCAAAGCTACACAAAGTTGAAAATTATTGATATTGAAATTCTTTAAACTTTTTGGATAGCCTCTTTATAATATTTTTTTAATATACATTAAAGACTATTAACATGTTTTGCCAGATTCGATTTTAAATTATCGCCTTTATTTTTATGTATTTGTTTTCTTTTTGTTAGTTTGTCAATCATTGAAGTGATTTTAGGCAATAATTCCACTGCCTCTTCTTTATTTGTAATGCCGTGTAATTTTTTAATAGCATTACGGGTTGATTTTGTATAATACTTGTTGGAGTTTTTTTTACTCTCAATTTGTCTGTTTCTTTTTTTTGCTGATGGATGAGTTGCCATTTTTTTAATTTTTGTTTTGCAGTCCGTAGGGGATTCGAACCCCTGCTACCAGGATGAAAACCTGGCGTCCTAACCCCTAGACGAACGGACCAAATATTAAATTATCCTCTTAAAATGAGGATTGCAAAGGTATAATATTTTTTTTTGATCCAAATATTTTTTTTTAAAAATATAAGTGTAAACCCACTTGTATTTCTAAAATATTGTTTTAAAGCAATTTAAATAATTTTATTAAATATTTCATTCAAGCGGTCAACAATTAAATTTAATGCTTCCTGTAATAGTTTTTTTGCCATCATTTCAATCATTTTTGGCAATTCGGCTTTTAAAGTTAATTTCACTTTTGTGTCATCAGGAGCGACTTCTTTTAATTGAATCCAGAAAAAGAAACTAATGGGCTGTGTACTTGTTTCACCAATAAATTTAATAGTTTTATTGGGTTCTTTGTCAATTATTTTCATTAAAATATCACCAGCCATATCAACCGAGAATTTACATGAATCACTGGTAGCTTCCCAATTTTTAATTTTATCAGGAGGTATAAACTTTTCTATATTTTTAAAATCTGATAGAAAATTAAATATTTCATTTTCTGGTTTTTTAATTGTACCTATTTTACTTTCAATATGCATGACTCAATAATAGAATGAATATATTAGGGATATAAATTTATTCATATAACATTTAAACATGTTTACACAATAACACATTAACACAAAAATTCATAACTTATTTTCCCCACGCATCGGGCGATTTTCTCCATAATTTAAGTGTTTCAACATCTTCTTTATTTATATAATTTTCATTTAACGCTTCATCAATCAATATATCATATTTTGTTAAGGTATAATATTTACATCCTGCATTTATAAAATTGTTTTCTGCAATTTCAAAACCATATGTAAAAATCGCACAAAGTCCTAAAACATTTCCTCCGACATATCGCACAGCTTCAACAGCTTTTATACTGCTTTTGCCTGTTGAAATTAAATCTTCAATTATCACCACTTTTTGTCCGGCTTCCAGGTTCCCTTCAATTAAGTTTTCAAGACCATGGTCTTTTGGAGCCGAGCGGATATATATAAAAGGTAAATTTAGTTGTTCGGCAATTATTGCACCATGCGCAATAGCGCCGGTTGCAATTCCTGCAATCACTTCAATCCCGGGAAATTTATCTTTAATAATTTTAATAAATTGATTTTTAATAAATTTTCTAACCTCTGGAAATGACAGTGTTTTTCGGTTGTCGCAATAAATTGGTGATCTCCAACCCGAAGCCCATGTAAAAGGATTTGCAGGTTCTAATTTTATTGCTTTAATTTGTAATAAATATTTTGCAACTTGTTTTTGTTTGTCCATGGAACAAATGTATAAAATATATTTTAATAACCGTATTGTCTATTTAACCGACAATTATACTACAAATTTTAATAAATTTGATGGGTTATTTTATAAATATAATGATAAGAAAGAATTTGAAAAATTCTGGGAATTTTTTGAAGTGGTTAGTAGTAGTGTTAATAATCTTTTTATTATAAGTGACGACATTGAAAAATTGAAGCATAATTTTTATTCATTTTTTGAGGTGGTTGATGCTGCGGGCGGAGTTGTTACTAACGATAAAGGACAGGTTTTAATTATAAAACGTTTTGGCAAATGGGATTTACCGAAAGGTAAAGTTAAAGATAATGAAGAAATACCTGATACTGCACTTAGAGAAATATCGGAAGAATGCGGGATAACCTCCTTAAAGATCATCAAACAATTACAGCCCACTTACCATACTTATTATTTAAATAATCAACAGATTTTAAAACAAACCTATTGGTTTCAGATTGAATATATCGGTAATGAAACTTTTAGGCCTCAATTAGAGGAAGATATTACTGAAGTTAAATGGTTTGATAGTAAAGACCTTCCTTTAATACTCGATAATACTTATAATTCGATAATTGATGTTTTAATTGATTCAGGTAAATTAGAATTACAGAAAACCGTTTGAACGTAATATTTGAAATAATTTAATTTCGAAATCTTGAGAAGGTGATGGCGCTGGTGATAAAATTAATTTTCCATCAGGATCAATTAAATAATATGTTGGAAATGCTTTAACATTGTATTTTTTTAAGATTATCGGGTTATTTCCATAATGAAAAAAATTTAAATCAAGCTGTTTCTTCTCTTTATAATAAATGGTATTTTCGAAATTTTCATCGACTGATATCATTATTACATAAAGGTATTCTTTATATCTTTGTTGTAAAGAATCCAGAATATTGAATTCTTTAATACATGAAAGGCTTTGTATATTACAAAAACAAAGATAAACGAATTTGCCCCTAAAATCGCTTAAAGAATAATAGATACTGTCTTCATCACGTAATGAAAAATCTGGAGGTTTGAAACCTGGTAACAATCTGGTAATTTTTTCCCGTATATTTTGGGCAATATATTTATGTTCCGCTATTTGTGAATAAAAAAATATTGAATCCAATATTTGTATTAAATTCCTTCGTGGATAGTAATTTGTATATAATCCATCATGAATTTCTTTCAGAAGCACTAGTTCTTTTAAATTAGAATTTGTTGTATTTCCAATAAGATTAAATGATTCAAATAATTTTTTAAAATTATTGTTTAATAGAGAAGATTCAATTTCAGGTCTTTGTTCATTTGTGATATCATAATTAAATAAATACCTTTCGAACAAATGCTGAAACAGGTTCATATATGCAGGATTTTCATATAATATGGGCAAATCAAT
>JAFGQQ010000125.1 GCA_016935595.1 Bacteroidales bacterium | reverse complement strand
TCAGCCTTTTCCCTTGTACCTTTTTTCATTTCATGGAGTAATTGTTCTACTTTATCGAGGCTGTGTTTTGGATGGCAATTTCTCACATCTTTTCCAACAACACCAACGGGCCTTTTAAACAATCGCGTTTCGTGTTTGTTCCATGCCAATACTTTGTCGTTTTTATCAATTATAGAAAATTCCATTGGAAGAGTTTCCAGTAAAGATTCTAATATAATGCTATTAATTGTGCCAACCATAATATTTTCTCCTCATAAATTTATTGATTATTAAAAGTTACTTTAGTCCTAAAGTAATAAAATCCAGTTAAAATATAAAATTAATAATACTTTTGAACCATTTGATATAAAAACAATTTATTAGTTTATATTGTTATAATAATTAAATAACTTTTTTAAAAATTTGAAAAATTTCATTGATAACTTATTTTTTATCCTAATCCAAGTTGCTATTATATATTAACAAGTAAATTGTGAATAATTCAATGCCTGTTAAAACATATGACAAAGACAATTGGTAATACTGGTATGATTCAACTTAACCATTATTCTATTTCAAAAAAGTTAATAGTATCTTTATCAATTTCAAGTATAAAAAATTCTTTACAATACAATTTTTGAATTGCATTAATATTATGTGTAATAATAGTTTTCAATTCCTGGTTTGAAATATTTCCTAAATTGATTTTTATAAGTTTTTTAGGCGTACGTTTAATAAAATATGAATCCCTGAAATCAGAATCTTTAGTTACTAAAATAAGGTCATTCTGGTCAGTATAATTGCAAATATCCGAATCTTCTGTTTCAGATTTATTTAAAATCTCATTTACATGAATAGCTTCAAAACCGAGTGATTTCAGATGGGTAACAATTTTATATGAAATATGTACATCACAAAGAAATTTCATCAGGCAACATCCTTAATAGAATGACCAGATAAATAAAGCTTAGCAAAGTTCAGGCTGGCCAGAATATCCTCCTTTTCTAACTCTTTATGGTCATCAAGTATTTGTTCGGTAGTCATACCTGATCCTAACATATCAATTATTACCTCTACCGGCCATCTCATGCCTCTAATACAAGGTTTTCCATGACATATTTCAGGATCAATTGTAATTCGATTTAATAATCTATTCATTTTATAAATACTTTCCTCAAAGTTAATAATAAATTTTCAAATTTATCTTAGGTAATTAAATACCACTCATCATTATCAATTTTATGTTTTATGATGTATTGCTTGCCGTGAGCAGTATTAACTTTAAAATAATTTGCATAAGTCCATTCGGGATAGCGATCGCCCTGGTACCAGCGGTCTGATATCTCTTTTATCTCATATTTCTTATCATTCCAATAAAAACATTTCGGGTATTCATCGGCTTTGTAACCCGAATGGCATTCAACTTTTATGGGGATTAAATTCATCATTTAATAATTATTTTAATCATGCTTGTTTCATTTATCCTTTCAGAATAACTCCCTTGCTGTTCTTCCCGTCAATTATTATATTCAAAGGTTTTTCAAAACGGATATGCCTGATATACTCATCTTCATATACTGCCCTAAGTTTAGAAAGATATTCAATATCGAAAAAACCATCATTTATATAAGGATTAATGGTAAAATATCCAATTCGGAATGAAGTGATATTTTGAAAAAAGTGTGTTCCCTGGCTTGGCTCTATTCTGTAATTTTCCAATCCCGATTCTACAATAACTTTTACAGCCGAAATTTGCGACCATTTAACCGGTATTCCAAGATACGGATCAGCCGATCCCCATCTTCCGGGCCCTGCGAGCACATATTTCCTGTTTTGTTTAATTAATTCATTATTTATTTTCTCAATTTTTAAAGGAATTTCTTTGTTTTTTAACGGATCATAACTATCCGGTTTAACGTATATCATGTCCTTCACATCATCAATTATGCCATTTCCCAAAGCTAAATCGGATAAAATAATTGATTTCTCTTTAGGAACTTCATCAATACGGAACTCGGCAACCTCCTCTCTTTCAACAATAGGTCTGATTTGCAAAAAATTAAATATTTTCGGATTCCCTTCAGGTACATCGAGGTTTACTGCAAATTCAATTTCAACCGGATTGTTCATTTCGCGCTGGCCTATATCAAGTAAAGTAGATATAATATCAGCTAAAGGAAAAATATTATAATTTAAAATATTTGAAAAAGTAATAATTTTTTTCCCTTCATAATTTATTCCATCCCTTATAACATTGTTACGGAAGTCGTATGTAGAAACAACCTGGTCTACTGACCCATTGTTTACAGCTTCATCAATATCTAACCGCAGTATATTGATACATTCATCAACAGAGGGCTTGAATTTTTTCAAATCCATATTGAGAGCATAAAATCTTTTCTGTGTTTCTTTTAATGCAATTTTAGGATCGGCTAATTGTATAATATTCTTCGGATGTTTGGGTGAAAACCGCAAACTAAGTTCACCGTTCACTATATATTTTCCCAGACCAATAGCAATATTGGCAATCCCCTCTTCGGCTTTTTCAGGATGAATGGGATAGAAATTAATTGACCGTGCAACACCCGAAATAGTTGGATAAAATTTATTATCGTATTTATTTCCGCATATTTCCTGAAGCACAACAGCCATTTTTTCTTCTTCAATGCGGTGTGAAGTTGCTGCCAGGTATGCTTTACTGTTTTTAAAAAATACTGAAGCATATACCGATTTAATCGCCACACTTAAAGGTTTAAGCATGTTATCTTCTTCATAAGGAATCATATAAGTGCTATAAATACCTGCAAAAGGCTGGAAAAGAGAATCCTCCAGTAAGCTGGAAGACCGAATGGCAACAGGGCTTTTTGTAACTGAAATATAGGCATTCAGATCATTATTAATTTCTTCCGGAAGTTTAGCTTTTATAAAATGTGACAGAATCTCTTCGTCACTTAAATCTGAAAATCCGATTTCATACAAATCGTTAATTCTCATAAATTCATCAAAAATATCTGTGGCAATAACAACTGTGCGGGGAATAGTGATAATTGTATCTTCAAACTTGTCAAAAATCCTGTTTCGTTTTATTAATGAGTCAATAAACGCCAGTCCACGTGCTTTACCTCCCATCGAACCCTTGCCTATTCTTGAAAAAAAGAAATATTCATCGAAAGTTTTGCTATTAAATTCTGCAATTATTCCTCTTCTTTTTGTGATCCTGAAAAGGGCAATGGTGTCGAAAATAAAATTCCTTACATCATCAACATCCCTGAAATCATTTAATTGAAAAGGTTTTAAAAGTTCGGCTATTTGAAACAATGCCCTTGCATTTAACCATTTTGATATATGGTTCTGGCTTATGTGAAAAGCCAGACAATCGTCAGGCACTTCCTTTAATTTATGCTGGAATGATTGCAAATCGGCAGCCCGTGTAATTTCCTGCATGGTTT
>JAFGQQ010000124.1 GCA_016935595.1 Bacteroidales bacterium | reverse complement strand
CCTTAAATAATCGCTAAATTTAGCCATTCCTTCAGCGGCCCAGTTTCTTATTTCATCTTCTTTCTGCTTATCTAATAAAGCCTGGTTTTGTTTTTCAATTTCTTTCGATTTTTCTTCGACTTGTTTTACTGCTTCTTTGATTTTCTCTTGAAGAATCCTTTTCTCCTCCTCAACAATATTTTTTCTTATTCTGATAATGACAATAATAATTGAAACAGCAATTATAATTAAAATTAGATAGAACCAAATTGATCGCTGAAATGGCGTTTTTATTTTAAGATTAATAGAAGCTCCTTCTTCATTCCAAATCCCGTCGTTATTTGAGGCTTTTACTCTAAAAACATATTCACCGGGATTAAGGTTTGTAAAGGTTACTTTTTTCTCTGTTCCTACATAATTCCATCCCGATTCATCGGTATCAAATCCTTCCATAATATAGGCATATTGATTTTTCTCCGGTTGTATATAGTTAAGGGCAACGTATTCAAAAGTTATGACGTTTTGTTTGTGTTTTAAAGTAATAGATTTTGTTTGGCTTATATGTTCCAACAAAGGCGATTTTTTACCTCCAATTACAACATCTTTATTAAAAAGCTTAAATTTTGTAAATACTATTTTAGGTTTATTAGGATTATCTTTTATACTATCCGGATGGAAAACATTAAAACCATTTGTTCCCCCAAAATACATTTTACCATCTTTCCCTTTGAATGCCGATCGTCTGTTAAATTCATTTCCCTGCAAGCCATCGCCAACATCAAAATTTTTAAATTCGGGATTTTCGGGATGGCTTATCCCATTAATGAATTTTGATATTCCTTTGTTTGTGCTTAACCAAAGATTTCCATGATCATCTTCACATATCCCTTTAATAGAATTATCAGGCAATCCATCTTCTTCCCAATAATAAATAAAAGAACTGTCTTCCCTGATAAACATATTTAGTCCCCCTTCTGTGCCTAACCATATATTCCTTTTACTATCTTCAAATAATGCAATAGCTCCGTTATAATTAATACTGTTTTTATCAGCAATGTTATTTGTAAAGGTTATAAACTCTTCTTTTTCTTTATTAAAAATTTGGACTGATTCACTGGTCGATAACCAAATTTCTCCATAACTGCTTTCCATTAATGCCCGTACCCAATTATTTGTAACACTGCTTTTAGTTTCATCGGCTAAATATCTCTTGAAAGTATTGGTTTTATAATCAAATTTATTTAATCCGCCATTCATACAAGCAATCCATAAATCGCCATCTTTGTCTTCCAATATTCCAAATACATTGTTGCTTCCAATACTATTTGGGTCATTAATATTATTTAAAAATGTGGTAAATGTTTTTGTTTCCCTGTTAAATAAATTCAATCCGCCAGCCCAGGTTCCAACCCATAAGTTATTACGACTATCTTTGTAAATTGCCCATACAGCATTTGAGCCAATGCTTTGGCTGTTATCAGGATCATATACAAAATGCTGATAAGTGTTTGTTGTTTTATTTAATAAATCAAGCCCCCCTTCTGTACCAATCCATAAATAATCACCTTCTTCAAAAAAAACATTTACAAGATTGTTATTTATACTGTTTTCATTTCCAGGTATATTTTTAAAATGGTGAAATTTAAACAGGAGTTTATTATAATAATTTAAACCATTGCCATATGTTCCAATCCATATAGTACCCAAATTATCTTGGAAAATAGAATAAATTGAATTATTTGAAATACTAGTTTCATCATCAGGAATATTAATATAATGTTTAAAAACGAAATTACCCTCTTCAAAACTTTTTAAATTTAATATATTCAATCCCCCATTTTCAGTTCCAACCCATAAATTACCATTATTATCATCCAGAATGGCGCGTATTGCACCTTTATTTAAACTATTCTTATTATAAGGATCGTGTGTAATGTTGATAAATTCAGGTTTTGATGAATTACCATTTCTGTATTGCATTAAACTTAGTCCCCCTTCATTTGTGCCTATCCATACTCTTCCTTCATTATCTTTGTGAACAGTTTGGATATAATTATCGCTGATACTTTTAGGATTATTTTCATCATGCTTTGTTGGTATAAACGTATTATTTATTGTATCAATTAAATAAAGGCCGTTATTAATACTTCCCAGCCATAAATTTCCTTTAATGTCTTTTATTATTTTAGTATAAAAATTATCTTCTTCAATACATCCACCATCTATAATCGGGCAAATTGGTTCAGCAGAATTATTTTCAAAGTTAATTATATAAATAATATAGTTTGTACTTACTAATAATCGTCCATCATCATGTTCATAAAAACCTATAATATTTTCATGCAACAATACAGGGTAACGATAAAACCGGTCTAAGTCCCTATTATAAATATTTAATCCATTTTGAGCTCCTGCCCATAAATTGCCTTTTTTATCTTCATAAATAACATTAATTACATTACTGCTTAAACTTGTTGTATCATTTGGATTTTGTTTATATACTAAAAATTCATATCCGTTAAATTTATTAATTCCGGCGCCGCCTGTGCCAAACCATAAAAAACCATTCTTATCCTGGTATATACATTTCACCCAACCTTGCGAAAGACCATCCTCAACTGTATAACTCATAAATTTTAAGGGATTATTTGCTTTTAAGAGATTTATGCTTATAAATAAAATAAAGAGTATTATCAGATGATGCTTCATACTAATATTTTTATTGATAAAATATTTCAAATTTAAAATATTAAATTAAAGGAAAAGAAAATATAGTATGATTTTCTAATTTAATTAACAATATAATGAAAATTTTAAAATATTCGCAGGATTTATGGAAATAGTATAAAATTCAATAAATATAACCAAAGACACTAAAACCTGAGATTACAAAAAAATTTTAAGATCATTTAATGGAACATTTTATTTTTAAGTATATTTATCGTATACCCCTATTTATTAAGATCTCTGAATTTTTGTCTTAATTGGTTATTTTCCGATCTGAGTTTATCAATTTCTTCTATTAATTCTTTTTCATGTTTATCCGATTGTTCTTGTGTTGCTCTCATTTCTTCGAGGTTTTGTCTTAATTCTTCTTCACTCGTTATTAACTCATTGGCTTGTTCTTTCGATTGTTCAAGTAATCGGGTCATCCGTTCATTATTCTTAACAATACTAATGGTTGATGCAATCTTCTCGCCTAAT
>JAFGQQ010000123.1 GCA_016935595.1 Bacteroidales bacterium | reverse complement strand
TTTGGAGTAAGAAAATATATTTTCATCAAACACTTCTTTCATATAAGTCATATCTTCCTTTTTTGCATTGGTATCAATCTTCTCCAAGTCACCATAAAAAATATAGTTCTTATCAGGCGCATAACTCTCAAATAATTTAGCTACCAAATGCGTATCTAATTCATCATTCTTTCTTTTCTCTTCGAAAACACATTTTAAAATATCTGAAACATTCTTTATCTCATTTTTATAAGAATCAGGGCCAGTAGCAATTAAAACATCTTTTGCCCTGGTAAATGCAACATACAACAAGTTTAAATTATCAATATATACTTTCATTTTCTCTATAAAATAATCGTCTTTAAAAATTGTGTTAGCTAGAATTGAAGAATATTTAACAGGAACTAGTTCCAGTTCATCGAAAGGTTTTGAATTTGGTTTACACCAGATTATATTTGTTTGTTGCGGATTATGATCAATTCTCCAATCACAAAAAGGTATAATCACTGCTTTAAATTCCAATCCTTTAGCTTTATGAATTGTTAATATTCTTATTGCTTCAATGCCTTCAGTAAAAGGAATAGCTTTAAATATTCCTTCTTCTTCCCACCATTTTAAAAAGCTTGCTTTATCGGGTATATTTTGCCTCGTATAGTCAATAATCAAATCCTGAAATGCCCTTAAATATGAAATTTGTCCTTCAAAACGAAATAGTGTAAATTTCTGAATAATTTGTTCAACTGATTCGTAAAGATTGAAGAATTTTAAATCCCAAAGTCTTTTGAAAAATTCAATATTACACTGTTCCGTAAAATCTAAATTTTTATTTATTGAAATACAATCATGGTTATTATTATTAATATACTGATGAAATAAACTTAAAAGCAAAGCTTTATTTATGTTATCGTTTGGATTATTTAAATACCTGAAAACCGAAACAATAAATTTTATTAACGGGGAACTCGAAATAAAAAGCGATTCATCTGAAATTACTTCGTATGAAGTTTGATCTTCAGCTGCTTTTTGGGCTGTATAATCATATAAATAATTAGCAATTAATTCACCTTCATCTCTTCTTCTTGTTAATATTGCTGTTTCACCGGGTCTGATTCCTTTATCCTGTAACCGTTTAATAAAAAGTGGTATTTTTTTTAAAGCCAAATCTTTCCAATCCTGGTCCTTATTATCAATAAATTCAAAATAAACCAGGCCGCCTTTCTTTGTTGTATCTGGTATACTCTGTATATTTGACTGATATGCCGTAATAATGCTCTCTTTATATAATTCTTCAGCGCCATTTTCCTTTTTAAAATGATCATTATATTGAGATTGTAATAATTTTGATGCATCGGAAAATAAAAAGTTATTAAAATTGACAATATTTTCGCTGCTACGCCAATTATAATTCAATAACCTCTTGTCTAAACCTTGAATTGCGAAATCATTTTCCAGTTCCTCAGCCAGCACCTGCCAGTTCGAGTTCCTCCACCGGTAAATCGATTGTTTTACATCACCAACCAATAGATTTAAATTATTCTCAGACAGGCTATTTAGCACCAAAGGTTTTATATTTTTCCACTGAATTTCAGATGTATCCTGAAACTCATCTATCATAAAATGCCTGTAATAACTACCTGTTTTCTCATAAATGAATGGGGTTTCATTGTCCTTTATAATGGTATAGAGCAATTTTGCCACATCTGCTAGAAGAAATAAATTATTGTTATTAGTATAAATTCTTATTTTTTGGGAGATGTCGGTTAACAGTCCAAGCGTGTAAAAATTGGCTAATATTTGTTTTGATGTAAAATATTCGTGGTAATTTTTTTCATAATAATCAACTGTATTGACCAGAATTTGGTTAAGTCCAGCCTGAAAAACTGCCTCAATTTCTTTTATAAATTCCGAATTTTTACTATACCAGTTTTCAACAACATTCAGGGCGTCATAAACTCTTTTACCGGGTATAAAATCTGATTTATTGGCAATTTTATAAAAATAATTTGCAAAACCGGTTTTGCCGTAACTGAAATCTACTATTTCAAGTGAATGATTTTCAATTAAGGCTAAAGCTTCCTTACCTAAATTTGACAAGTAATTCTCAAACTGATTCTTAATTTTCAATAATTTCTGTAAATATTCATTTAAAAACTTTTTATCGCTTAATTTATTAATGATGGAAATATTAAAAAGTTGAAAAATCTCTTTAAATACTTCCTTTCCAAGGTTGATAATATCATTTTTTAAATTCCAGCTTTTCCCCTCTTCAACTTTATCTTCGGTAAACTGGACCATCCAGTTCCTTAATGTCTCATTCTCATCAACATCAATAAAAAGAAGATCGATTACCTCATTTAACACTTTAATGTTATCCAATTCAAGCTCAAATCCCATTTGAAGTCCTATTTCCCTGACAAAAGACTGGATTACCCGGTGAAAAAAACTATCAATCGTACCAATCGAAAAATGCGAATAATTATGTAAAATGAGTTTTAAGATAAATTCTGCCTTTTGCTTTACTTCATCTTCAGTAAGTTTAAACTCGTTTTTAATTAAATCTAAATATCCCGAATTTAAATTATTGGTGAGTTTAAATAATTCGTTAATAACCCTTTCTTTCATCTCGGCAGCGGCTTTATTTGTAAAAGTTATTGCCAGTATATGCCTGAAATTATAAGGATATTTAAAAAGTAAACGAAGATATTCTTCAGTGATTTTATAAGTTTTGCCCGATCCGGCTGATGCACTGTAAACAATTAATTTTGACATAAAACGATATTTTCGGAAATTGAAAAATACGGATATTGGATGTAATTGGCAAACCGAAACCGGAATATTATTGAAGTTGTTGATAATTTGTTGGAAGAATTGGATGGTTGGATGAATGGAAGGATGGGTGAATGGAAAATTGGAAGAATGAGAGAATGGAAGATTGGAAGAATGGGGGAATGGAATATTGGGTATTGTAATTTGATAAATACTTTAATTCATTCTAAAAAATTAATTCGTTTATTAGCTTTTTTTAAATTTTCGGGTTTACCCAAATCCAGCATAAAATCTTCATCATGACGATATCCGAGAATTTCATGATTTTTGGAGAGACGTAAATATAAATCTACA
>JAFGQQ010000122.1 GCA_016935595.1 Bacteroidales bacterium | reverse complement strand
ATTACATCGCGATGGTTAAGGTTTTCCTGTAATTTTTCAATTGTTTCGTTTGTGATTGCATCTGTAATGCCCAAACCGTCAACCATTTTTCGGGCTGCTGTCATGTATTGAATGGAATATTGTGTTTGGTCGAATAAGCTTGCATAACTTAAATCGGTACTATAAATACCAAGGTTTAATGCCATACTTTTTGATGTTACATAATTTTTGGCATTATCGATTGAATTTAAAATTTCCGGATTAAAGGCTGCCCCTGATTTTTTTATCAGCATGGCCGTTTCGAGAGGAGAGGGCAATGAATAAAAAATTTGTTTTGCGGTTGATATTTCGGTAATTAGTTGTTCGTCAATATCAACTATTTCAATCGAATCTTCAATGCTTTTTCCTTTGTTTTTGTTTGAAGAACAGGAAGAAATCCAGGTTATTACTAAAAGCATAAAAAAATAACAGACTATTTTGAGACAATATTTTTTTATCATATAGCTATTTTTTGAGGTTTTAAGGTTGTTTTATAACACCAAGTAAAATTAACACTTTTTTTTAAAAATCAAAACTTACATCCTTTAATTGGCTTTTTGCATTTAAATATACTTGTTAAAATTGAATTCTTGTCGGGATTGTTCGTGAAAAGAACCGTAATATTTTTTTAAGCATATCATAAATAAGCGTTAAATAAAAGGCAGACGAAAATAACCAAATAATTAATAAGTTAGACCAATATGTTTCAATATAAAAATTAAATATTCTTTTATAAGGTGCATAGAAATGTGCCCTTAGAAATTTATGTTCAGGAAGAACATATACTGGTTTATCGTTTCTAAAATAGCGATTGTTATATTTTATAAGCCTTTTCGTTTCATAAATATTTTCGACAGTTTCGGCAAGTTTTTGGTTATGATGGTTTTGCTTTAATTGAATTAAACCGCTTTTTCCATCGGGTTTATTTATCAATTTTTCAATTTTTTGTTCTTTTTCAACTGTAATTTCGGCCGTTTTAGTTTTAAATTGATTTTCTAACTGGCCAATGGCACTTATTACCTCGTTTTTATCGGTAAGATTTTTGTTGCTCTCGAATAAAAATGACGGATTTAGCTGGTATAAGGTATTTAATATTGAACCTTGCCTTGCTTTGTCGTTCGAGGTAATTTCATGTTTTATTTCAGGTAAAATATAGTTATTCAAATAGATATAATGTTGTCTTTGAAGCTCAATATCATAAAATTCGCGATTGTATTTATTTTTCATATACATGTGAACGGTCATACTTTCATAAGCCCAGCGCGATGCCATTAAGTCTCCTATAAAAGGGGTATATATACTTGTTTTTCCGATAGTAGGCATTTTTTTAAAATCAACAACCGCCCCGCTAAAAAGAATTTGTGGAATAAGTAATAGCGGTATTAATACATATATGGCAATAGCCGATTTAATCCCTGATGAGAGGTTTAACCCTAAAATATTGGCAAAACAGGCCGTTGAAAAAAGCATAAGCCAAAAGAAAAAACTCATTCCTTTTATTTCCAATATTGCATTTCCAATGAGGGTATAAACAAGCATTTGAATGGCCGACATTGAAAAAAGAATAAATATTTTAGAATTTATAAATGATAATTTACTGAGGTTAAGGAATGCTTCGCGTTTTAAAATTTTCCTGTCTTTTAATATTTCATCCGAACTTTGAATAAGCCCGAGGAATAGTGCAACTAAAACACTCATAAATAAAAATACCGGAATGTTTACATTTTCGCTGAATATGTAAGCATTTGGATTATCAGGGGAACCGGCGTTATATCTGGTAAAGAATCCTAAAATTACCGCAAGCAAAGGGGCTTCGAGTAGCGTAATAATGATATATTGCTGATTGGTTAATTTTGCTTTAATATCGCGGATTATATAAATAATGAATTGTTTGAAACTATTTGGGATACGGAAATTAGTTTTTGGCAGTTTTCTTTTTCTGCCTTCCTGTTTTTTAATTCTTTCAGCAATTATTTGGTCTTTTCCTTCAATGTAAAGTTTGTACCAGTCTTCGGGATTTACCCTCCGTTCTTTTAAAAACCTGCCATAAGGATTTACTTTCCGGGCTTCAATAATGCGGAGAGGTTGTTCGGTTTTAATATTTCCGCATGAAAGACATTCGCTTTCTTCTGCATTAACAAAATGGGCTTCTTTTTTAAAGTATGTAATTGCATCAACAGGATTGCCGTTAAATATTATATACCCGCCTTTATCGATAATTAATATTCGGTCGAAAAGCTTATAAATATCGCTTGAAGGCTGATGGATAACGGATATAATGAGCTTGCCTTTATTAGTCTGTCGTTTTAAAATAGTCATCATTTTCTCCGAGTCCATTGATGATAAACCTGAAGTGGGTTCATCAATAAAGAGTATAGATGGTTCCCTTATGAGTTCTAATGCAATATTAAGCCTTTTGCGCTGCCCGCCGCTGATTATTTTTTTTAGGGGACTGCCAACCTGGAGGTCTTTTACATCAAGCAAATCGAAATCGACTAATAGTTTTAAAAGGTTTTTTTTAAGTTCTGCTTCAGGAAGGTTTGCAAGGCTTAACCTTGCACTGTATAACAAGTTTTCATAAACGGTGAGGTCCTCAATTAATAAATCTTCCTGGGGCACATATCCAATAAGCCCTTTAAGCTTTTCTTTTTCTTCATGAATGTCATAACCATTTATTGTAATTTTTCCGCTGTTTAATCGTAAATTACCATTTAAAACATTTAAAAGAGTCGATTTCCCTGATCCGCTGCCGCCAATAATGCCGACCATTTTGCCCGATTCATCAAAAAAATTAAAGCGGTGGATACCATAGTGTTTATCATCAAATTTGAATTCGATATCTTTGGCTGAATAATAAATTTTTTCCTGCCACTCCAGGTTAATAAATGTGGATATAATCTGTGAATAATAAATTGGCCTTATTCGTGATGTTTTAAGTACACTGCCAACAGCGAGCAGATATGTCTTACCGGCTTGCATTTTTAAACCGTTCATATAAAGGTTCCTGTCGCCGGAGTATTTAAATATAAGTTCGTTTTTACTGCGGATATGATATAGCTGAATAATTACAACCTGGTTATATTTATAGATGTGCTTTATCCCGGAATATGTGTTTGTTTCATTTCCGTCAATAATACAAGCCTGATTTTTATTTTTAACGGCATCAGCCCCATGAAAAATAAAAGTTTTAATATCATCGTATTCTTCCTGCGGAATGTTAAGATAATCGGAAACGCTGTCGATAAAACCTATTTTTGAACTTGTATCTGTGTTTTCATTTTTAACAAATTCAAGCAATTGAATAATGATAAGTAATCTTTCCAATAGTTCATATTCAACTGATATTTCATTACATATTTCGATAATTTTTTCTTTTTGGGTTTCCCTGAACTGTTTTTCGTCATTCATAAATTCAGCATAATAAGCCTCTATCTGTCTGGTATAAATTTCGAAATAATTACCGGTTGTTTTTGCATCGTAATTTTCTTCAAGATAATGCCTGATGGTGTTCTTTATATTATCGAAATCAGCATTCCTGTTGAAATCGGTAATAATTGCAAGCAGTTTTATTATGGCGTCAATTATATTTTCTGACATATTGTTAAAAATAAAAAATGGTTGATATTATATGCATATCAACCATTTAAATGTTTATGAACAGTTTATTGGACAATTTCGCTACGATAATCGGCAACCCGTTTAGAAATTTCATTCAATTGTTTCATCGATAATGCATCGGTTCCTTCCTCGAGTTCATAAATAGCATTTATCGATTTTAAAATAGTATATGTCTTCTCAATCATCTTATTGCTTTTATATTCATCCATCAATTCAATGATCTTTTTCAGCGATTCTTCCTGTTTCATGATGATTTTTACAATATTGATATTATCGAATGTATTATCAGAAATATTAATTGTCAGGTAAATACCTTCAATCCAGGTTCCGGCTAATATCAGGTATGATAATTCGGTATTTCCTGTTTTGTTCATGTAGGAGTATGTATTGTAAAACAGGTTGGTTATTGATTCGGCAACTTTTTCTTTAGTTTCAATGCTTTCTTCAATCTGGCCGGCAATTTCTTTATTAATTGCGCCCATAATATCAAGTTCTTTTGCAATTTGTTTAATGGCATCAAAATAAAGGTTAATATCGGCTGAAAGATTATAAGTAGCGGCATAAGCCAGGTCGGAACTATAAATTCCCAGGTTTAGAGCTTGTTTTGTTATTGAAAGATATGATTGTGCTTTTTCGGGCTCGTTCGATATGCCAATAATATAACTCGCTTCAATTTCGTTTAACATCTGAGTTAACTCAAAGGGTGAGGGAAGGGGATACATGACTTCATCAATTTCTTTTTTAATTTCATCTTTTTTTATTTTTTCCGATGCGTTTTGGTTTTTTGACTGACAGCCAAAAACTATAATGATTGATAGGGGAATAATAAATTTTATTGCTTTCATTTTTTGGTAATTTTAAATTATTGTATTTTGACCAGTTACAAAGATAAAGTAAAGTTTTAAAAAATAACAAAAGGAAACGGTTGCTTATAAAAAAATTAATGAAATTTAAATATTATGCCATTGTTTTATATTTTTATTTATTAAAATTAATTATGAATGATAAAAACAGGTTTATTTTTTGGATCGTTTAATCCCATACATTACGGGCATCTTACAATTGCCAACTTTATGCTTAATAATACAGCGATTGAGGAACTCTGGTTCGTTGTAAGCCCGCATAATCCGTTTAAAGAAAAAAATGTTTTATTGGATCAATTGCAGCGCTTTAAAATGGTTGAAATGGCTATTAATAATTCCAAAAACATAAAAGCATCGGATGTTGAATTTTTCCTGCCTCAACCCTCGTATACAGTTGACACTTTATTTTTTTTAAAAGAGCAATATCCTGACAGGATGTTTTATCTGATAATGGGTTCTGATGGAGTAAATTTGTTTCACAGGTGGAAAGGATATGAACAGATTCAAAACAATTTTAAACGGTTTGTATATCCGCGTACCAATTCAGAAATAGTAAATAAGAAAAATATGGTTAATGCTGAATTGATCATTGCTCCTATGATTGAAATATCATCGAGTAATATCCGCGAAATGATTGCAAAAGATCAGGATGTAAGCCCTTTTATGCCTAAAAACGTTTTTGAATATATCAATAAAATGGGGTTTTATAAATAGGAAATTGAAGATTAAATAGTAAGTTTTTACTACTCACTGCTCAATATTAGCTGCTCACCATTTATTAAATTCCGCCACAGAAAAGATTTGCATTTCAATTAGACGGCACATCGTGTGGCGGGGATGGTTTTGGATTTTTTTTTTCTACAAACATATCGCCCCTCCGGGGCTTTTAATTATCACGGCTCACGATTCACGGCTCACGATTTGATGATTTCCACCTTCGTAACGCTTCAGTGGACAAAGACTGTTCACTGCTATTCCGCCACAGAAAAGATTTGCATTTTAAATAAAGGGCACATCGTGTGGCGAGTGTATTTTTGGTATTTTTATCTACAAACATGTCGCCCCTCCGGGGCTTTTAATTATCACGGCTCACGATTTGATGATTTCCACCTTCGCAACGCTTCGGTGGACAAAGACTGTTCACTGCTATTCCGCCACAGAAAAGATTTGCATTTCAAATAAAGGGTACATCGTGTGGCGGGT
>JAFGQQ010000121.1 GCA_016935595.1 Bacteroidales bacterium | reverse complement strand
TATAAATTAAATTTAATAGATACTCCGGGCCATGTCGATTTTTCTTACGAAGTTTCACGATCAATTGCAGCATGTGAAGGTGCTTTGCTTATAATTGACTCTACCCAGGGTATTCAGGCCCAAACTATTTCGAATTTATATCAGGCGCTTGAACATAATCTTGAGATTATTCCGGTAATGAATAAAATGGATATGGAAGCAGCAATGCCCGAGGAAGTGAGTGACCAAATAATTGATCTTGTTGGATGTAAAAGGGAAGATATTATTGAAGCCAGCGGAAAAACCGGTTTAGGTGTGGACGAGATACTGGAGTCGATTATTTTAAAAATTCCTGCACCAAAAGGTGACCCTAATGCTCCTTTACAAGCTTTAATTTTTGATTCGGTATTTAATTCTTACCGTGGCGTTGTAGTATATTTCAGAATAATGAATGGTACTATTAGAACAAATGATTACGTAAAATTTTTCAATGCTGAAAAAAAGTATCATGCAGATGAGGTTGGAATTTTAAAGTTAAAACAAGAACCACGCGAAATGCTTGAGGCAGGAGATGTTGGGTATATTATCTCCGGAATTAAAAATTCATCAGAGGTTAAAGTTGGTGATACCATAACACATGTTGAGAATCCTTGCAATAAAGCGATTGCTGGTTTTGAAGATGTTAAACCAATGGTTTTTGCGGGAATTTACCCGGTTGATGCTGATGATTATGAAGAATTAAGAGCATCAATGGAAAAACTTCATTTAAACGATGCTTCATTAAGCTGGGAGCCCGAATCGTCAGTTGCTTTAGGATTTGGTTTCAGATGTGGATTTTTAGGTTTACTTCATATGGAAATAATCCAGGAGAGATTAGATCGTGAATTCGATATGGATGTGATTACGACTGTACCAAATGTTTCTTATAAAGTATATACAACCAAAGGCGAAATTATTGATGTGCACAATCCTTCAGGATTACCAGCCCCGAATTATATCGAATATATTGAAGAACCTTATATAATTGCTCAAATAATTTCAAAAACAGAGTACGTAGGATCAATTATGAAATTATGCATTGATAAAAGAGGGAAATTAAAGAACCAGGTTTACCTTTCGAGTAATAGAGTAGAAGTTACTTTTGAAATGCCTTTAAGTGAAATCGTATTCGATTTTTATGATAAATTAAAGAGTATTTCAAAAGGGTATGCGTCATTCGATTATCATCACTCAAGTTATCAAAAGGCAAATTTGGTTAGACTTGATATTTTACTGAACGGTGAAATGGTTGATGCTCTGTCAACTTTAATTTACCGTGATCATGCATATGATTTTGGACGACGGATGTGTGTGAAATTAAAGGAACTAATTCCTCGCCAACAATTCGATGTGGCTATTCAGGCTGCCATTGGTTCAAAAATTATTGCACGTGAAACAACCAAAGCACTCAGAAAAGATGTAACCGCAAAATGTTATGGCGGTGATATAACAAGAAAAAGAAAATTATTAGAAAAACAAAAGAAAGGTAAAAAACGAATGAGGAAAGTTGGTAATGTCGAAGTTCCTCAACAAGCTTTTCTGGCGGTCTTAAAACTTGATTAGTTTTGAGTCATTGCACTATCTTCAAGAAAAGAGTTTAATTTGAATAAAAATAGTTCTCGTTCAACGGGTTTTGGAATGTATTCATCAAAGCCAGCATTCATGCATTTATTATAGTCTTCAGAAGCAGTATATGCAGTTTGTGCAATAATTGGGAGATTTTTTCTTTTTTCTTTTATAATTTTTGTCGCTTCATAACCATTTACAACCGGCATTTTTAAATCCATCAATACCAAATCAATATTGGTATTGCTGAGACACACTTCAATAGCGATCTCTCCATTCATTGCATGAATAACTTTTGAATTTGTTTCTTCCAGTATAGCTTCAAAAAGTAAGTAATTCATATATTCATCGTCAACAACTAAGATGGTTTTATTTTCCCAGTTATATTTATTTTTCATATTTTAAAAATTAATGTAACGTTCATATACTTATTAATTCAATTTTTAATGAAAAGGTTACCTGAATAATTCATAAATTTGATACAATTTCATAATTTTTTACGGCTTTGAAAATAAAAAGTTGTCAACCTTTATTAATGAAGTTACGAAAAAAACTAAATTATACAAAAGATCAGGCGGGAATTATTAACCGTTATATAAGGGAAAAAAATAATTGGGATTTTCATCTGTTTAAAACTAAAGAGTTTATATTAAAATGTTTAGAAAATAAAATAAAAGAAAAAGTAGCAATATTAGGAAGTGGCTGGTTGCTGGATATTCCAATTTTTGAATTGTTAAAAAAATTTTCACAGGTATTTCTTTTTGATATTATCCATCCAGGAAAAATTAAAAATCAATTAAAAGATTATAAAAATGTAATTTTTGTTGAAACCGATTTAACTGATGGATTTGCCGAACAGGTATATTTTATCATAAAAAATAAGATAAAAAAAGGAATAAATGATTTTGCTCCTAATAATATGCTTGATTTTACTGAATTTGATTTTGTTATTTCCTCAAATATTTTAAACCAGCTTGATATTATTTTAAAAGATAATTTAAAAAGGCTGAATTTATATAACGATTTAGAATTAGTTCAATTTTCAAAAAAAATCCAGGAACATCATCTAAAATTATTGCCTTTAAAAAAAACTTGCTTAATAACTGATTATGAAGAGATGTTATTTAATAAAAATAACAAGTTTGTTAAAACAAACAAATTGATATTTACTGATTTACCTGAAAGCAAAACAAATGACGAATGGGAATGGATTTTTGACACAAAAATGACATATTATAATGAATATATAACTAAATTTAACGTTAAAGCAATTGAATTTTAAGGATAATATGTAATATCAAGAAATTAATAATTTAAATCCCTTTCCGTGTATATTTAATATTTCTATTGAAGGATCATCTTTTAAATATTTGCGGAGTTTTGTTATATAAACATCCATGCTTCTTGCATTAAAATATGTTGCATCATACCATATTGATTTCAAAGCAAAATCCCTGTCTAATATATTATTGATGTTTGTGCAAAGAAGTCGCAATAATTCCGATTCTTTTGTTGTTAAGCGTTGTTTTTTATTTTCCGAAATGAGTAGTTGTTTGTTAGAATCAAAAGTATATTTTCCAATTTTAAAAATATATTCGGTTTCTTTAATTTTTTCTTTATTGGTTCTTCTAATTATAGCTTCTATTCTTACTATTAGTTCTTCCATGCTGAAAGGTTTTGTAATATAATCATCAGCGCCAATTTTAAAACCTTCCAAAACATCTTCTTTTAAAGATTTTGCCGTTAAAAAAATTATTGGGATATCACTATTAATCATTCTTATTTCTTTGGCCAATGAGAATCCATCTTTCACAGGCATCATAATATCCAAAATACACAAGTCGAAAAAATTATTAATAAAGGCTTTAAAACCTTTTTCGCCATTAGTATATAATTCTGTATCATAATTTTTTGCATTTAGGTATTCTTTTAAAAGTGTACCCAAATTTTCATCGTCTTCAACTAATAATATTCTTAATTTATTCATAATATTTTATTTTAATCAGCAGGCAAATTAATAATAAATTTGCTGCCTTTCCCTGGTTGACTTTCAGCTTTTATTGCACCATTATGTAATTCAATCATTTTTTTTACATAGGTAAGGCCCAGTCCAAAACCTTTAACATTATGCAGGTTGCCTGTAGGCACACGGTAAAATTTATCGAATATTTTATTTATATTTTCTTTTTGGATTCCAATACCATTATCCTGTATAATAACCTCCAGTCCGTTTTGGGTGTTATTTGTTATTATGATTATTTCAGGTTCTTTTTCAGTATATTTAATTGCATTATCGATGAGGTTAGATATAATATTTGAAAAGTGTAATTCATCTGCAGAAATCATAGTCTTTGTTGCACTAAGCTTTTTAATTATAACGCCTTTCTTATTCTTAATCTGAATATTAAAACCTTTAATAACTTTATCTAAAAGTAGATGCAAGTCAATTTTTTTTATTTTTAATTCAATTTTACTTTTTTCGAAGATTGCCATTTGCAGTACTTTCTCAACATGATAACTCAATCTTTTACTTTCATTATCAATTATCTCACTAATATAATCGATTTTTTTTATGTCAGGCGAAATATTTTTATCTGAAAGCATCTGTGTAGCTAAAGAAATTGTTGAGATAGGGGTTTTTAATTCATGAGTCATATTATTGATAAAATCATTTTTTATTTCTGATAATTTTTTTTGTTTAAAAATAATATACGTTGTTAAGATAAATAAAATTATTATTAATATGGTAAGCGCAATAGACGTAAAAATCATAATACCTAACGAATTAAATATATAATTTTTTTCATTTGGAAAATAAATCTGTAAATAATAGGTTTCATTTAAAATATCATTTGGGAAAAGGGAAGTTTTAAATATTTTAAAAGGATTTATATTTTTATATTGATCAGAACAGTAAATAATTTTTGAGTTTTGATCAACAATAGCATATTCAAACAACAAGGAAATTCCAGTATTGCTTAGTTCATTTTTTATTATCTTTTCTAAGTCTTTTTGAGCAATTCTTTCTTCAACGGCTGGTGTTAATTTGTAATAATTCTCAATTATTTTATTAATGATGTTGGATTTATTTTTTATTTTTTCTAAAATCTGTTTTAAATAATCTT
>JAFGQQ010000120.1 GCA_016935595.1 Bacteroidales bacterium | reverse complement strand
TCAATCAAAAAAAAGTTTGTATTTTACAAGATGTGCAGGATTATGCTGAGATATCACCAATCCATATAAATAATTATCATCATCTACGATAATGGTCTTGAAGAAATCATTTTTCTTATAATCGACTATACTATTTTGCATTTTATATCTTGAGATTAAATTCAAATCAAAATCATAATAATCCATAAAAAATAAATCCTTATCCGGGTTGAAAAAAGGAACGATCAGTTGATTGTCTCCTTTGATACTCAGATGTGATATTTTTGCTTGATTTGTTCCAGACACACTAATTGAATCTTTATGGACAATAAATTTAATATGTGCGTAGGTATTAAAATTGGCATCACCATGTGTTTCTTCAAGTACCTGACCTTTCAAATCGTATTTAACGAGATGATAGGGATTTTCTTGAGAATAAATTATTTCATTTTTTTTGCTTACTATTAAATTCGTCCAATTACAGCCCATATATATATTCCGCCACGGCTCCGGCGTCGGGAGTTTATTAACTTCTTTAACTATATCGACAGCCGGTTCAATAAAAATCCCAAAAGAACCGTCAATTTTTTCCAATGTCCTTGAAAAATCTATAGGTTTGAAATTATCCTTAAGAAGGATTCCGGATAGATAATAGGTTTCATTCACTAACACTATATCATCATAATAACGAGGTATTTTTTTTGAATACTGAAATTGTCCCTCTAAGTCATAAATATTAATTCTACGTTGATAGTTATCGATTATATAGATATTCTTATCTTCGAGTATTTTTATCTTTGAGGCTTGATTGGAAAGTTCACCTGGACCCTGTCCACGCTTCCCAAAAGAAAGTAGAAAAGTCCCCTCATTTGAGAAACATTGAATCCGGCTATTACCAGTATCCAGGATGTAAATCCTGCCAATATCGTCGATTGCAAAAGATTCAGGGTTGAAAAAATCTTCATTTTTTTTATCTGAACCTATTTTTTGAACAAGTTCTGCTTTCATTGGTTTTTCTATAATTTTGTCACCAGACCCACAAAAGTTATCACCCAAGACATATCCGGAGAATATTATTATTAAATTTAGAATTAACAGCAGGTTAATAGAAATTGGTCTCTTATTCATTTTTCCTATCTTAAATTAATTTTTTTTCTACTGATAATTTATAGGTGAAGAGATAATGGTAATATTATACCTCATATCATTTGCTTTTGTAATCTGCTCCTCTCAAATGAAAAACCTTTTTTATTTTTTTTATTCAAAATATTTTCTTTTTTGTTATCTTTTGAGGATCGATCCTTATGCCACCTCGGATCGAACCAAAACGTCCCAACACAAAACTTGTTTCAATATGATAAATCTCCTTTTGTGAAGCTTTAAAATCTAATCTAAAATCCGTTGTTATATCTTGAAAAACAATCGATTCTTTATCATTTATGTATATTTTTAATATTAAAAATCCCTTAAAATCAAATTTAAGTATAATCCGCATGCTTTTAGAAATCGTGAATTCTTCTACATAACATTTATCTTCCCATACTGTTATACTTTTTTTTAAAAATAATTCTCCTTTCTTATTGCAAAAAAATTCATTGTAATTTAATCGATCTTCATCTGAATATTTATAAACTTTAAAAGTAATATCATAATATTGTGAAACGTAAAATTTATCCTGCTCATAGAATGAAAACTCAGAATTTACTGAAAAAAGGATTATTAAAATGACAAGAAAAAACTTATTCATTTATACGTCCCCATAACTAAATCTTACAATTACAACTTCTTAATCCAATACACAATCCCATGGTGAAAATAATTAATATAGATGTAAATATAAAAATAAACTTAAATTTAATTTTTTCTCCATCAACATATATACAAATGATATGAAGAACTATTCCAGAAAACTATGATTTGACTTGATGTGTTTTTTTGGACAGGAGCCACTTTCAAGGCTTTTCTATTTATTTTTACATCTATTATTTTCAATCTGTTTTAAATATAATCAGAGAAAAAATTGACAATACAAAACCACAATGTTGTGGCGAAATCCTACTGGATCAGGATCAGTTTTTTCTGCGGTTTGGAGAGGAATTCGGCGCCGTCTTTTTTGATTATGACCATCTCCTCGATGGTGGCGATCCCCCGGTCCGGCACCTTAAGCCGCGGCTCCAGGGTAAAGACCATGCCTTCCTCCAGCGGCTCAAAAGGCTTTTGGGCATATTTTTCCCAGGCAGGGCCTAATATGGCGGTTCCGTCATGGGCAAAGCGCCCCACCTGATGTCCCAGGGCATGGGGATACTCCTCATATCCCTGGGAAACGATGTAATTCCGGGCGATATCGTCTATCTCTTTTCCCTGGATCCCGGGTTTTATTGCCTTAGCCGCACGCTCTATGGCCTTAACGATCGTATCAAAACCCTTTTTAACTTCAGGCGGAGCCTTTTTTTCGCCTTCTTCCAATACATAAAAGGTCCGCTGAAGATCCGAGACATAATCTTCGTATCTAACCCCAAAATCCATATTTAAAATATGTCCCCTTTCGACCTTCCTATCTGTCGGCATGTAATGGGCCTCGGCCGTTGCCGGCCCGGTAAAAACAGCCGGGCAGTGATTCCTCTCCCAGGCAAAATCCAGATTCCGGCGCTCGACCTCATTGATCATAAAATCAGCAATATCCCTCTCGGTCCTTCCAGGTTTGATAAATTCTGTGACCAGATCGAATATATCCAGCGTCTGCTCAATGGCTTTTTTCATCCGTTTAACTTCAGTAAGAGTTTTCCGGGCCTTAAGGCTCGAAGCCACTTTTTCCGATGAGATCATCCTATCTTCCCATCCAATCTCAGCGAGAATATCATGCAGGGTCAAATACATACCGTGAGTCAATCCGTCGCAGACTTCACTCCCCTGGGAAAAATTTACCGCAATTTGTTTAGGCTTAATCTTTCTAAGCACCTCTAAAAGAGGCTTTTTTATGCCCTCGACATAACTAATGATGTGTTTATACACACCCAGATCTTCGATGGTCTGCCGGT
>JAFGQQ010000119.1 GCA_016935595.1 Bacteroidales bacterium | reverse complement strand
TAATTGGAAAGTTTTAATTTACAAAGTCTTATTTGAAAAAAATATATTTATAAATCATTTCTTAATAGAATTAATGATATAGATCACCTTTTAATTGATTACTTATATCTAATATTTTTTTATTTTTAATAAAAATGGAGTACCACTCTAAAAACCTTAAATAAATAATTAATTAAAGAATCATCTTAATTTTTGTTTTGTGAATAATAAAATTCTTGCAGTTACTATTTTTTCTTTTTTTATAGTTAAGCTTTCTTCACAGGAAAAGTTACTTAGATTTGAACATATTAAAGCTTCTGATGGATTGGCTCAAAATACTGTTCACGGAATTGTAAAAGATAAATATGGTTTTATATGGATTACTACATGGTCGGGATTATGCAGATACGATGGATATGAGTTTGTTGTTTACCGCACAAAAAACAATGATATTCAATCCCTCATAAATAATCGGTTAAAATGTATAACTAAAGACACAAATGAAATTCTCTGGATATCTTTCTTCGATACAGATATTATATGCAGGTATAATTACGAAACTGATAATTTTACCCGATTTTTAAAAGAAGAAGTGCCACAAAAAGTATTAAATTCATTAAATTATTTATTTGAAACTCCTAAACTGGAAGTTAAAGGAGATAGATATACCTGGTACATTAAAAGATGGCAAATAGATGAGCATGAATGTTATCTTGGTCAAATAAATAATATATCAGGTAAAGAAATTATATATCAACATGATCCTTTAAATCCATGGTCATTAAATGATAAATTCACCAATTATATTTATCTTGATAATCAAGATATATTATGGGCTGGAACATATAGCGGTGGGGTAAATAAAGCAGATACAAAATCAAAACAATTTATACATTATTTTAATATAAGCCAGAATAAAAATAGTATTATTGATAATCATGTACGGGCAATTTGTGAAGATAATGAAGGAAACCTCTGGATAGGCACCCATAATAGAGGAATTACGAAGATTGACAGAAAGAATGATCAATATGTTCATTTTCAACAATCGAATAAAAACAACTCTCTTATTAGCAATGAACTAAGAAGTATATATTGTGATTATTTCGGATATATCTGGTTAGGTACAAAACGGGGTTTAGATAAATTCGATCCAATAACCGGGCAATTTTATCATTATGCAACTTATTTAGAAAATACAATACCCAATGACTGGGTGTTTTCAATTATTGAAGACAAGCATAGTATTCTCTGGATAGGTACCTTTAAAGGGATTGCTAAGTATGATAGAAAAAATGATAAATTTATTTCTTATGGAATGGAAATAACTAATCATAACAGTGTTAGGAAATTAATGGTTGATAATAAAAATAATTTATGGATAGCTACTGAAGGTGGAGGTATAACATATTTAAAACGCGATACTTCAAATTCAATGCATGAAAATTTTATGCCTATACATTATTTAATATCACAAAACAATATCAATTTCAATCGCGTATATTGTCTGTTAGAAGATATAGATGGAAAAATATGGGCAGGAACCGCTGGCGGTCTTGTGAGCCTTAATCCCCTAAATGAGGAAATAAAGCATTATGTTGTTAATGATAGTTTGCAGGATGAATTAATTGTCGGATTATTATCCGATAACAATGGAAATATTTGGATAAGTCATAAATTAGGTATTACCCGATTTAATATTAAAACTAATACAATGCGTCATTATAAAGAAAGTGATGATTTACAAAATACCGAATTTACAGAAGATGCATTTTATAAAAGCCCAACTACTGGCGAAATGTTTTTTGGAGGAGTAAATGGTTTCAATTTATTTCAACCAGATAGCATTAAAGACAATCCTTATTTACCAAATATTGTATTTACAGAATTAAAAATATTGAACCAGGTTGTTAAAATTAATCAAGAATTAAATGGACGAATTGTTTTAGATAAACCCATTCACATAACAAAAGAGGTTACTCTAAAACACTGTGATAAAATAATTTCAATTGAATTTGCTGCCTTACATTACTCTGATCCACAACAAAATCAATATGCATATATGCTCGAAGGTTTTGATGACAATTGGATATTTACAAATTCCTCAAGCAGGGTAGTTACTTATACGAACTTAAAACCAAAAGATTATTTTCTTAAAGTGAAAGCTTCTAACAATGATGGCGTATGGAATAGCAATCCTGCCATTCTTAAAATATCTATGCTTCCAGCATGGTGGCAAACATGGTGGTTTAGAATAATTATTATTTCAATAATTATAGCCCTTATAATCTTTATTTATTACGTGCGTGTAACATTTTATAAAAAACGACAAAAAGAGCTTGCATCATTAATTAATGATCGCACAAAAGAATTAGAAAAAACAAATGAGCTTTTACTTGAACGCCAAACCAGAATTGAGGAACAAACTGAAGAACTTGAAGCTAAAACCATAAATCTCAAAAAAGTTAATAATCAGCTTATTGAAAAACAAAAATTAATACAAATTCAAACTAAAAAATTAAAGGAAAACAACAAGCAATTAAAAATACTAAACTCAACAAAAGATAAATTTTTCTCAATTATAGCACATGATTTAAAAAATCCATTTAATGTTGTTTCGGGATTCTCAGACGTCTTATTAAAAAAAATAAATAAATTTGATCAGGAAAAAATAAATAAATACCTCGAAATTATTCAATCAGCATCCACTTCAGGAAATAACTTACTTAATAACCTACTCGACTGGTCTCGATCACAAACCGGTAATATTACTTTTAAACCAAAAAAACTTAATTTATCAAATATAACGCATGATACAATTAGTCTCTTTAAAGGTGAGATTCATCAGAAAAATATTACATTGAACCAAACAATTGACCGGAAAATAAATGTAATAGCTGATGAAAATATGTTAAAAACAATATTGCGTAACTTAATTTCCAATGCAATTAAATTCACACCTATTGACGGAAAAATAACGATAAGTGCAAAACCAAACAAATCGAAAATTGAAGTTACAATTGCCGATACGGGAATTGGAATACCAGATGATAATATTAATCTTTTGTTCCGTATCGACACAAATGTAACAAGAAAAGGGACTTCGAATGAAACTGGTACAGGTCTTGGCCTTATATTATGTAAAGAATTTATCGAAAAACATAATGGGAAAATCTGGGTTGAAAGTCAAATTGGCGTAGGAAGCAAATTTAAATTTTTGTTGCCATTTGAAAATTAAAAAAGTTTTACTCCTAAAACAGTAATGTCATCGAGCTGTTCATTCTCATTTCCCATCCATTCTATTATATTCTTTTTAAATATTTCTTTCTGTTCTTTAAATGGTAAATTATAAATTTCAATTAATAGATTGTATAATCTTTTTTGTTTAAATTTTTTATTATTTTCTCCACCAATCTGGTCAATATATCCATCTGAAAAAAGGTAAATTTGGTCTTCGCTTGACAATTTTATCTGGTATTTTGTGAATTCATCTTGTGTAGGGTAAATACCAATAGGCATCCTGTCTCCTTTTAAATGAATCAAATCAAATTCATTATTTATATCAATATTTATTATATCACCCATCAATTCATTTTCTTCATCTTTGTCAGTTATTTTTTTCTTTATAATATAAACCGATTGATTTGCCCCAGCATATTGAAAATCATTAGTAAATTTATCAACCAAACATAAACTTATATCAATACCATCTTTGCTTTCATTAAAGGCATTGGTTTGGTTTAAAGATGATATTATACGTTTTCGAAGAATATTTAATATATGGTGAACTGAAAACGAATTTTCAGAAAATACGTTTGTATATTTACCTGCTATCTCATTTAGTAAATTCAATCCTAAAATACTCATAAAAGCAGCCGGAACCCCATGTCCCGTGCAATCGCCCAGGGCAAAAAATATCTTATTTCCCCATTCATAAAACCAATAAAAATCACCACTAATCAAATCCTTCGATTGAAAATAAATTAAATATTCTTTAAAATGTTTTTCGAAATTCTCTTCATTTGGAAAAACTGCAGATTGTATTTTACAGGCATAATTGATGCTATCGGTAATATTTTTATTTTTTTCTTCCAGTTTTAAATTCTGTTTGGCAATCTCATGTTTCTGGGTTTCTAATTGTATATTTTTATTTTCAATATCATCCTTTTGCATCGATACCTCAAGTGTTCTGGCTTCAACAACCATTTCCAGATTCTGATTGATTAACTGAAGCTTTCTGTAAAGTTGTTCAGCTCTATTAAAAGTATGTGAAGAAACAGAGGATAACAATACAATCTGATCAATTATAAAAATAAATAATCCTATGTTTACTAAAGTAATTGTTGTAATAATTTCATTTACATGTAATATATCATTAATAACAGTTATAAAAAAAATGATCCATCCAATCGCAAAAATTCTAGCACCATGCCTTTTCTTCAATATTGCTTTATAAAGAATATAACTTATATATATACCAAGAGCAATAGTTATTAACTGATACCAAAAATCGGTATATAAGAAAATTTGTGGCTTTGTTATAAACACAAAAATTGATAAGGCAACGCTAAATACTAAAAAATAATGTGCTAGTTTCCTGTTATAATCTTTTGGATATAATGAGTAAACGTATAAACAAAATATCGGAACAGCTAAATAAAACGAAACCTGATTAATTTTAAAATACATAAACCAATCACTAAAATCAAGCATGTAAATTAAATTCTCCTCCGTGAACCATAACCTTAATGATAATATGAAGCAAAATAATCCAAAAAATAGAGGATACCTGTTTTTCCTTCTTAAAAGAAATAAAATTAAATAATAAAAACCGGTAATAATAAAAGTGCCAAAAAGGAATAAATTAATACCTAAGGCTAATTCCTTGCTTGCCTGCATTTTTTGAATATTTCCCAAAACTATTGATTCCAGGATTCCTCCCTGGATATGATGAAAATTTGAAACCTGAATGAATAATTCAATCACTGATGAATCAGTCTGAAATTCAAAAATTTCAGGTTTATTTGAAGGGATAGTTTCTGATAAATTTCTACCAGGTTTCCCTATTCTTCCTAACTCATTTTGATTGATAAATATTTTTGAAGCAGAAGAAATATCTTTAATTCGAATAGCATATTTTCCTGAATTTTCAGGCAAAAATATCTTTACATAATATGTGCCATAACCAACTCTTGTGCCTTTGAAATCATCATATAAATTATTTTTCCATGTTCCCGGAACTTTCACATACATTTTTTCTGATAATTCATTATTAGGTATAAAATTACTATCTGGTAAAAAATTATTAGGGTAATAAATCCATTCTCCATCTAATATAATATTTTGGTTATTGAAATCCCAGTTTGTTAAATCGATAGTACCTTTCTCTGCTTTAGGAATTTTAATATTATGCCCTGCAACACAAACAGGAAATAATAATATTATATAAATTATATATTTCATTATTTTTAACATGTTCAATATCCCTTTCTCCTAAATAAAGAAAGATATCACAATAATAAGTGTTATCTTTTTACGGCTCTTATCATTTCTCTTTTACCCGGAGGACCAGGAATGGTTTCAACTTTAAAGCCAATTTTAACCAATTTGCGTTTTATTATACCTTTTGCTGAATAAGTAGTTATTATTCCACCCATCTTTAAAGCTTCAAATAATTTCATAAATACCTTCTCTTCCCAAATTTCTGGTTGTACTTCGGGTCCGAACGCATCAAAATATATTATATCATATTCATCATTAATATAGTAATTTAATATGTCATTATGAATCTTTAATAGAGAAAAATTTGATGTAAGTTGATGCATATCACCCCATTTTAACTCATGTAACTGCCTGAAAATATTTTTATCTATACTTAAAATATCCGAATAATTTAATTTTTTATAAACTCTTTCAGGCAAAGGATTAAGTTCAATAGAATGATAATTTATTTTTATATTCTTCTTTGTTGCATTTAAATAAGTTAATAACGCATTTAGGCCAGTTCCAAAACCAACTTCAAAAATCTTCACAGAATTTCTGCTCAAATAATTCATTCCTGATTCAATAAATACATGTTGAGATTCCTGAATTGCTCCATGTATTGAATGATAATGCTCATTCAGTTCCGGTACATATAAAGTATGAGAATTATCTTTTGTTGTAACTAGTTTGAATTGCATATAATTATATTAAAACTAATTATTGAGCTACTCAGATATTTCGCTCTTATTTTATCCTAAATTAGTTATTTATTATTAATAGTATGCATAAAGCATTACCTTATTAATAAAAAAAACCGCCCAGATATTTCCGGACGGTTGTAAACAATAAACCTAATCTATAAAAACAAGAGCTATTTAATAAATTTTGAACTGAACGATTGTTCACCTTCAACAATCATATTTACTATATAAAAATTATTATTTAATGAACTCAAGCTAAGAATTATTTCATCAAATCCGTTATTTATAGTAACATCCTGTTGCATCACCACTTGTCCCATATAATTTACTATTTCGATCCTGGTATTTTTTGTCATATTAAATTCTGTAATAATATGCAACTCATCTGCTTCATTTAAATAGAATATTACAGGTTGCTTAACACTAATTGTAATTGGCTTTGCACTTAATACCATATCTTCTTTATCAATAATGAAATTAACATCACTGATTTCTGAATTTTCAGTATCCAATGTCAATCTGACTTCTTC
>JAFGQQ010000118.1 GCA_016935595.1 Bacteroidales bacterium | reverse complement strand
TTGTAAATTGCAGGAATTGAAAATAATGTTTGAATTTTTTTTGTCACGGACTGCAAGTCCTCGACAGCTTGGGGTGATTTTAAAATTTTACTCCGATAGGAGTATTCTGTTTGTTGTAAAGGTTGCACAAATAAATTAAGCCTCAAAGAGGCGGCCTGTTATTAAAAATTAAATATTCTGTGTTTTACGGGTTAATATCCTTTTTTACCAGACAGCAATGATTTTTAATGTTATTTTTGGATATAAAGCACGAACTGCAAGTCCGCGCAGTTATATCAAAAACACTTTATTCTTTTTTATACTTCCGTAACTTTACAATATTTCCTTTACCGAGATATTCCATCTCGTCAAACTGGAAACGGCTTAAAAATATTCCCCTTCCATGAAACCCCTCTTTATTATCTTCCACAATCGGGTCGGGTACTTTTTTCCATTCAAACCCTTCACCTTCATCAGTTATTTCCCATTCAAAATGTTTTTCGTCTGTTTTAAATTTAATAGTAACCGATTTTTCCGAAAGAATATTATTTGTAAGCCTTTCAATATATAATTTTTCGTATGTCCCTTTATTTAATGCATTCGATTTTTCATCATAAGTAATACCCAGGTTACCATGCTCAACCGAATTGGTAATTATTTCATTAAGTCCAAGTTCAATACCTGCTGTGTTCATCATATAATTGGCAATACCGCTTTCTTTTATCAGGTATTCTACAATTACAGGAACAACTTCAATGCTGCTTTTAAATTTCAGGACAAACTCTTTGTTAACAATCATGTTATTTATATCCCGCGAGGCTGTCCTGCTCTGCGCAATGGTATAATATTTTTTAAGTAAATGAACAAGTTTATCTTTATTGATGGGTTTTTTCAGATAGTTATTGGCGCCTGCGTTCAGCGCTTTAATAGCCCACTCTTCCGAATCGAAAAAGGTCATTACCACAAAAATAACTTCCGATTTCATTTCCCTTATTTTTTGAAGCATCTCAATTCCGCTCATGCCGGGCATTTGTATGTCGCTTATAATCAGGTGAGGTTTTTCAGCCATAAATTGTTCAAGCCCTTTCTTGCCATTTTCAGCTTCAATACAGTCATAACCCAACGATTTTATTATGTTTTTAACATAAGTCCTGAAAAGCAGGTCGTCTTCAACAATTAATATTTTAAAATGGAAATGATTATTATTAGTCATACTAATTATTTATGGCGCACTAAACTACGAATTTTTAAATTAAATTTTTGTTGTATGTACGATAAAATATATTTTTGTTCCTTTAATTTCACGATTTTTATACAAAAAAAGTGATATTTTAAAAAAAAATGTTTTGTTCTAAATTAAATATTACTATTTTTGTGGACTGAAAACTAATTTTGGTTTTATGAAAATATTGAACATCATCCTTTTAGTCGTTGTCGTTGTCGTTGTCAAACTGACTTAAAGGGAATGGTGTATTAATACACAAAAAATATAACAGAGCCATTCTCAAACGAGGGTGGCTTTTTTAATTTAAAAAATAATTAGTAATGGAAATGAGAAATACCTTACGTAGCCATACAACAACTCAGGGCCGCAGAATGGCCGGTGCCAGGAGCCTTTGGCGTGCAAATGGCATGAAAGAAGAACAGATTGGTAAACCTGTTATAGCTATTGCAAATTCCTTCACCCAGTTTGTTCCGGGGCATGTTCACCTGCATACTATTGGACAGGAGATTAAGAAAATGATCGAAGCTCATGGATGGTTTGCAGCTGAGTTTAATACCATTGCAATTGATGATGGTATTGCTATGGGCCATGACGGTATGTTATATTCCCTTCCTTCGCGCGATTTAATTGCCGACAGTGTTGAGTACATGTGTAATGCCCACATGGCCGATGCTTTAATTTGTATAAGCAACTGTGATAAAATTACGCCAGGAATGTTAATGGCTGCTATGCGGCTTAATATACCTACTGTATTTGTTTCCGGGGGGCCAATGGAAGCCGGTAAGTTTGGTGATCGTTATCTCGATTTAATTGATGCAATGGTTTTGGCCGGCGATGAATCAGTTGATGAAAAATACCTCGATGAAGTTGAAAAAAATGCCTGTCCAACCTGTGGATCATGTTCAGGCATGTTTACTGCCAATTCTATGAATTGCCTGAATGAAGCAATAGGACTGGCATTGCCTGGAAACGGTACTATTGTTGCTACTCATAAAAACCGAAAAAAATTATTCGATAAGGCAGCAAATACAATTATTGATATTACCGAAAAATACTATTATAAAGGTGATGATTCGGTTTTGCCTCTTTCTATTGCAACCAAACAAGCATTTTTAAATGCTATGACCCTCGACATTGCTATGGGAGGCTCAACCAACACAGTTCTGCATTTACTTGCCATCGCCCACGAAGCTGATGTTGATTTTACGATGAAAGATATTGATATGCTTTCAAAAAAGGTTCCTGTTTTATGTAAAGTAGCGCCGAGCTCACATTATCACTTACAGGATGTTAACCGTGCCGGTGGTATTTTATCAATTATGGCTGAACTTAACAGGGCTGGTTTAATCGATACAAAAGTTCACAGGATTGATTTTAAAACTTTGGGCGAAGCCCTTGATAAATTTGATATTTTAAGTCCCAACCGTTGTGAGGAAGCTGAGGATAATTACAGGAGTGCACCGGGTATTTTACCGCGTAATCTCGAATTGGGTTCTCAGGACAATAAATACAGGGAACTTGATACCGATCGTGAAAAAGGCTGCATCAGGAATATTGCTAATTGTTATAGTCCTGATGGCGGACTGGCAGTGCTTTTTGGAAATATAGCCGAAAAAGGTTGCATTGTTAAAACTGCCGGTGTTGATAAATCGGTACTAACTTTTAAAGGGAGTGCAAAAGTATTCGAGTCGCAGGACGCTGCTTGTGATGGTATTTTAAGTGGTGAGATTAAAGCAGGTGATGTTGTTGTTATTCGTTATGAAGGGCCCAAAGGAGGGCCGGGGATGCAGGAAATGTTATATCCTACTTCCTATATAAAATCGAAAAAACTCGATAAAGCTTGTGCTTTAATTACCGATGGAAGGTTCTCAGGTGGCACATCAGGTTTGTCAATAGGCCATATTTCACCAGAGGCAGCCGGTGGAGGGGCAATCGCAATTATTCAGAACAACGATGAAATTGAAATAAATATTCCTGAAAGAAAGATTAATGTTTTACTTTCGGAACAAGATATAAATAAAAGAATTGAAATAGAAAAAGCAAAGGGAGAAAAGGCGTTTAAGCCACAGAAAAGAAACCGGAAGGTTTCTAAAGCGCTGCAGGCTTACGCCAGCTTAGTCTCTTCTGCCGATATGGGCGCAGTTCGTATTATCTGATTAAAATAATTCAAAAATTCAAAAATTCAATAATTCAATAAATCTTAATATAGTATGTCAAAAGATAATATTAAATATAAAGAAGCAAAAAACATTACCGGTGGTGAGGCGGTTATGCTTTCTTTATTAAATGAAGGTGTTGAACAAATATTTGGATATCCGGGTGGCGCGATTATGCCAATTTATGATGCTCACATGGAATATCAGGAACAGTTAAAACACCTTTTAACCCGCCACGAGCAGGGAGCTATTCATGCTGCACAAGCTTATGCCCGTGTATTAGGCAGAACAGGAGTTGTTTTTGCCACCTCCGGTCCTGGAGCTACTAATTTAATTACAGGGCTTGCCGATGCTATGATTGATTCAACTCCCCTGGTTTGTATAACCGGGCAGGTTGTTTCAACATTGTTGGGTTCTGATGCTTTCCAGGAAACCGATGTAGTAGGTATTTCAATGCCTGTTACTAAATGGAATTTACAGGTTACCCAGGCTGAAGATATTCCCGATGCGATTGCAAAAGCTTTTTATATTGCGGGAACTGGAAGGCCGGGGCCGGTATTAATCGATATAACTAAAGATGCACAGTTTGGTAAATTCGATTATAAATATGAAAAATGTACAAAAATAAGAAGTTATATCCCTGAACCAACACCTGACTTATCGCAAATTGATAAAGCAGCTGAGCTAATAAATAATGCTAAAAAACCTTTTATCCTGTTCGGGCAAGGTATAATTATTGGGAAAGCTGAAGAAGAATTAAAAAAGTTCATTGAAAAAGGAGGAATTCCTGCAGGCTGGACAATTCTTGGCCTTTCCGCATTACCTTCAGACCATCCTTTAAATGTTGGAATGCTTGGAATGCACGGTAACTGTGGCCCGAATATTAAAAGTAACGAATGCGATGTTTTAATTGCGGTTGGTATGCGTTTCGATGACCGGGTAACCGGAAATTTAAGTAAATATGCCAAACAGGCAAAAATTATTCATCTCGACATTGATCCTTCAGAGATTAATAAAAATGTGAAAGTTGATGCCGCTATTATTGGAAATGTAAAAACCACACTTCCATTATTAACGGCAAAGATTAATAAAAACAACCATGATAGCTGGCTTCAGGAATTTAAGGATTGTGATAAAATTGAATTTGAGCGCGTCATAAAAAATGCCTGCTATCCTGAAACCGGAAAGTTATTAATGGGCGAAGTAATTCGTAAAGTGTCAGATGCTGCAAAGCAGGAAGCAATTATGATTACCGATGTTGGACAACATCAAATGATGTGTACACGCTATTTTAAGTTTAAACATTCAAGAAGTGTTGTTACTTCAGGCGGACTTGGAACAATGGGTTTCGGTTTGCCAGCCTCTGTTGGGGCTAAAATAGCCCGTCCCGAAAAGCAGGTAATACTTTTTGTTGGAGATGGTGGCTTTCAGATGACTATTCAGGAACTTGGAACTATCCTTCAATCAAATATTAAAGTGAAAATTGTATTATTGAATAATAGTTTTCTTGGAATGGTAAGACAATGGCAGGAATTATTTAACGATAAAAGATACTCAATGACCAATTTGTCTAATCCTGATTTTATTACTATTGCCAGTGGTTATGGTATAAAAGGCCGGAAAGTTGTTGAAAGGGCTACACTTGATGATGCTATTCATGAGATGTTAAATCATGATGGGGCTTATATACTTGAGGCTGTTATTGAAAAAGAAGCAAATGTTTTTCCAATGGTACCAGCCGGAGCATCTGTTTCTGAAATTATGTTTGGAGATGAATAATAAATTAAATTGAATTAAAATGACAGAAGAATTTACTATATCAGTATTCACCGAAAACCATATTGGTGTTTTAAACCGTATTACAATTATTTTTACCCGGAGGCATATTAATATTGAAAGCATGACTGTTTCAGCATCAGCGCTACAGGGAGTACATAAATTTACAATTGTAATACAGGCAACCGAAGACCTGGTTAAAAAAGTAACCAAGCAAATTGAAAAACACGTTGAAGTGTTGCGTGCTTTTTATTACAGGAATGATGAAATAATTCATCAGGAAATTGCATTATATAAGGTACCTACAGAGGCTGTTACCAGCAGCAATAAAATTGAAAGTATGATCCGTCGCCATAATGCCCGTATTCTTGAAGTTACACCCGATTTTACAGTGATTGAAAAAACAGGGTATAAACATGAAACACAAGCCTTATTCGAAGAAATGAACGAATTTAAAGTACTTCAGTTTACAAGGTCGGGAAGAATTGCAATTACAAAAGCAAGTATTGAACGATTATCGGAATTTCTTAAAAAAGTAGATAATAATTTTATTTAATAAACTAATAATTATAAAAATTTTTAATCATGGCAAAAATTAATTTTGGTGGTGTTTTAGAAGATGTTGTAACACGTGAAGAATTTCCGGTTAAAAAAGCCCGGGAAGTTCTTAAAAATGAAACTATAGCTGTAATTGGTTATGGGGTTCAAGGGCCGGCACAATCATTAAACATGAAAGACAATGGCTTTAATGTGATTATCGGTCAGGCTCCTGAATTTAAATCTGATTGGGATCGTGCTGTTGCTGATGGCTGGGTTCCTGGAAAAACTTTGTTTTCAATTGAAGAAGCAGCCGAAAAAGCTACTATTATTCAATATCTTGTTTCTGATGCGGCTCAAAGGGCAATTTGGCCTAAATTAAAACCGCATCTAAAAGAAGGCGATGCTTTGTATTTTTCTCATGGTTTTTCAATAACCTATAAAGATCATACCGGTGTAATTCCTCCTGCAAATGTCGATGTGATCCTTGTTGCCCCTAAAGGTTCTGGAACAAGTGTAAGAAGAAATTTTTTAGCTGGCGCAGGTATTAATTCAAGTTATGCTATTTTCCAGGATTATACCGGAAGGGCAGAAGAACGGACTTTAGCTATAGGTATTGCAATTGGTTCCGGGTATTTATTCCCAACAACATTTGAAAATGAGGTGTTTAGTGATTTAACCGGTGAAAGAGGTGTATTGATGGGAGCTTTAGCTGGTATTATGGATGCTCAGTATCAGGTACTTCGTGAAAATGGCCATTCACCAAGTGAAGCTTTTAACGAAACTGTTGAAGAATTAACTCAAAGTTTAATAAGGTTAGTTGATGAAAATGGTATGGACTGGATGTATTCAAACTGTAGTGCAACCGCTCAGAGAGGTGCATTAGACTGGAGGCCTAAATTTAAAGATGCCACTATGCCAGTATTTAAAGAACTTTACAGAAGGGTTAAATCGGGTGAAGAATGTGTAAGGGTATTAGAATCTACCGGATCATCAAATTATAAAGACCTTTTAGGAGCTGAATTAAAACAATTGCGTGAATCTGAATTATGGCAAGCCGGAGCTGCTGTGAGAAGCTTACGTCCTGTCATTAAAAAGTAATATTTAATATATCCTGAAAAGCCCCCT
>JAFGQQ010000117.1 GCA_016935595.1 Bacteroidales bacterium | reverse complement strand
TATTAGTGCTCTGTGTATGGATAGTCAATCTTTATTGTGGGTAGGTACAATTGGAGATGGGATTAATGTATATAATACTAATAATCAAACAGTACATAATTATCCTTATAATATAGATGATCCAGATGGAATAAGTTCACACCGAATTAATTGTATTACTGTTGATAAAGACAATAATATATGGATTGGAACTCAAAATGGATTAAACTTATTTTCGGATAAAATTAACAGATTTAAGCACTTCTATCATGAGCAGGGAAATCCTGAAAGTTTAAGCAATAATCATATAATATGTTTAATAATTGATCGTGAAGGAAATTTATGGATTGGAACAAAAGATGGAAGTATAAACAAATTGATTAAGAAAGATAATTCATTCTTATTTAAAAGATATAATATCAATACAGAAGAGGGTAGTTTATCGAATAATTCTATTCTTTCATTATGTACGGATAAAAAAAATAACTTGTGGATAGGAACTGAAAATGGAGGCTTATATCAAATGAATATAATCACCAACAATTTGAAGGTTTTCCGGGTTAAGGAAGGGTATCTGTTTAGTTTAAACAGCAATTCAATTTGGTCTCTTTATAACGATTATGAAGGTAGATTATGGATTGGGACCTATAACAAGGGTATAAATGTTATTGATAATGAATTTAATAAATTTGAATCTTATCAAAAAAATACATTTGACAAAAATAGCTTACCAGACAATGATGTAAAAGGATTTACAGAAGATAAAAATGGAAATATTTGGATAGCCATGGACGGAGGTGGAATATGCAGGTTCGATCCCAATAGCCATCAATTTGATAGATTCATTACAAATTCTGATCAATATAAAATTCTGGCTAATAATGCTATCCAGAATATTTTATATGATTCAAATAATGATTTATGGGTTGGTACATGGGGTGGAGGAATAGACCGTTTTGATATGAATGGAATGAAAATTAAAAACTATAAAGTAGAATGTGAAGATGGTGGTGGAAATAATAATGTATTTGAAATGTATGAAGATTTAGAGGGAAATATATGGGTTGGCACTGCGGGAAGCGGTTTATATAAATATTCGGCAATTGACGATATATTTAATCTGATCATCTGCGAAAATCAATCCGGAATTCTTTCAAAAGATACTTATGTTACAGCAATACTGGAAGATTCGGAACGATGTTTTTGGGTTGGTACATTATATGGTATGGTAATTTTAAAAAGAACCTCAAATCAAAAATATACATGTATTAATCTATCGCAAGGTGATTATCCTAGTTTAAGTAGTAATATGATAAATGTTATTTTTGAGGATAGTAAAAAACGACTCTGGTTTGGAACCGGGGATAATGGATTGAATTTATTTAACCGACAGGATAGTACTTTTACTGTGTTTCAAAACAAAGATGGCTTACCGAGCAACTCAATCAGGGGAATATTAGAAGATGATGATGGATTTTTATGGATCATGACAAATAAGGGACTCTCAAAGTTTAATTATGATTCGTTAAGTTTTAGAAATTATACTTGCGAGGATGGACTTAATTCAAATGAATTTTACAGGCGATCATGTTTGGGTGCTAAAAATGGAGAATTTTATTTAGGAGGAGAAAATGGTTTTAACGTATTTTATCCAAAAAATATTACTAATAATAAGTTTATCCCCCCTGTATACCTTTCAAATCTTAAAATTAACAATATTCAGGCAGAAATTGGGGCAAAAGATTCACCTCTTAAAAAGCATATTGGTGAGACTACTGAAATTACATTAAATCATAAACAATCTTCTTTTACAATTGAATTTGTTGCGTTGAATTATACGCGTCCTGCAAAAAATCAGTTTTCTTATAAACTGGAAGGATTTGATCCCGATCCCGATAACTATCGGGACGGATGGAATTACGTAGGAACACGCCGTTTAGCAACTTATACAAATATTAAACCGGGTAAGTATGTCTTTATGGTTAAAGGTTCGAATAATGATGGCGTTTGGAATAACCACCCAACTAAATTAAAAATAACAATAAAACCGCCTGTTTGGAGATCATGGTGGGCTATAATAATATATATAATACTACTATCTGTATTAACTATAATATCTTTTAAAATATGGAATGAAAGAATTAAAATAAAAAATCAATTAAAACTGGAACAACTTGCGAGAGAAAAAGAACACGAATTGAATGAGTTAAATATTAAATTCTTTACAAATATTGCTCATGAATTTCGTACACCTTTAAGTTTAATTATTGCCCCCCTTGAAAGCCTCATCAATTCAACACGAGATAATATCAAGGAAAAGTTAATGGTTATTTACCGAAATGCTGAAAGATTATTGCAGCTCACAAATAATTTAATGGATATAAGAAAGCTGGAAGATGGCAACACCAAATTAAAAGTAAAAAACAGAGATTTATTAAGTTTTATAAAGGATGTGTCGTCATTCTTCTACATGAATTCAAAGAGTCATAATATTGATTTTAAAATTGAGTCAGCAGAAAATTCTATCCCCGGCTGGTTTGATCCTGAAAAACTGGAAACTATATTGTTAAATCTTTTATCAAATGCATTTAAATTTACTTCTGATAATGGAAAGATAACAGTAACTGCCAATGTTTTCAGCGCTTCTGAAATAGAAAAAAAATATGATAAACATATTGAAAAAACAAATACTGATAGTAAATATATTGAGATTAAAGTAAGTGATAACGGTACGGGTATTTTACCAGAAGAGCTACCCTATATATTTGATAAATTTTATCAGGCAAAATCTTCCGGAATAAAAAAGAAGTCAGGAACTGGAATTGGATTAACATTAACCAAAAGTTTAATTAATATGCATCATGGTAATATCTGGGTTGAAAGCATACCTGAAAAAGAAACTTGTTTTGTATTTATTTTACCTATTGATCCCAATGCATACAGAGAAGATGAATTTGAATCTAAATCAAAGGATGTTCTAAAAAGCGAAATTATCAATAATCCTGATCAAACACCTGCTCTTCAGGTTAATATGGAAGAATTGCCTGAAATTGAATCTAACAAAGAAAAACCTGAAATATTAATAGTTGAGGATAATGATGAACTTAGAATATTTATAGCAAATGAACTGGGTAAAAAATATAAAGTCGCTCAGGCAGAAAATGGTATGACAGGTATTGATATTGCCCTGTCAGAAATTCCGGATTTAATTGTTAGTGATGTTTTAATGCCTGAATGCAGCGGAATTGATTTATGCAAAACAATTAAATCAGATGTAAGAACTAGTCATATTCCTGTGATCCTGCTTACGGCAAAAACTACTATAAATGAACAAATTGAAGGAATTGAGACAGGTGCAGATGCTTACATTACTAAACCATTTAATGTTCAACTTTTGTTAGCAAAAATTAAGCAGCTCATTCAATCACGAAGAAAGCTATATGCCCATTTTAGCCAGGATGTATACATTATGCCTAACAAAATGACTGAAAATGGAATGGATCAGTTATTTATTCAGAAAGCCATAGATTATATTATCTTGAATATATCCGATAAGGAGTTAAATGTTGAAGGATTGGCAGATGCTATGAACATGAGCCGTAGTAATGTATATAGAAAAATAAAAGCGCTTACAGGTAATACAATAATTGAATTTATTAGGATAATTCGCTTAAAACAGGCTATAAAACTCATGGAAACTAAAAAATATACTCTTGCAGAAATAGCATATCAAACTGGATTTACTTCACCTGCCTATTTCACCAAAAGTTTTAAAGACCAATACGGAAAACCCCCTTCTGAATACCTGACAGAATAAATACCGTAATTAATATATACAGATATTTAAAT
>JAFGQQ010000116.1 GCA_016935595.1 Bacteroidales bacterium | reverse complement strand
ATGCTGGGCATTTCGTTTTTAAATGATATTTTAAGGAAAAGCATGAAAGACTTTTTCACCGGAAACCTTACTGCTAGCGACATGCTAGAACAATTAAGAAAAAACATTAAAAAAGCCCTTAAGCAAACGGGCGAAGAGACAATAACCAAAGATGGTATGGACATGGCATTTGCCATTATAGACTTAGATACAAATAAAATGCAATTTGCAGGGGCATACAATCCTTGTATTATAATAAGAAATAATGAATTAATTAAAATAGAAGCCGACAGGAATCCTATTGGAGTATATATAAATGAGAAACCTTTCACTAACCATGAATTTCAGCTTGAAATTAATGACATTCTTTATATGTTTTCGGATGGCTATACTGACCAGTTTGGCGGGCCAAGGAATAAAAAATTTATGACAAAGCGGTTTGAAGAATTATTACTGGAAATTCACAAAAAACCTATGGAAGAGCAAAAACAAATACTGAATGACACCATAGAAGACTGGATGAAAGATGTTGAACAGGTAGATGATATTGTTGTGTTTGGATTTAGAATAGAAGAGTTTTAAGGTTTTAGTCCTTTAAATATTCTTTTATTAATTACATATTCTATTTACATTATAATATTTTAAAATTTATTTGAATTTTTTATTTAATTGTCTGTGCAAAAATGTTTTATCTCCTTCGCTATATTCTGATACCGTTTGACCGTTACCAATTAATTTCCACTTATAAATCAATAAACCTTCTAATCCAACCGGCCCTCGAGCATGAATTTTATTGGTACTAACACCAACTTCGGCTCCCAAACCATAGCGGTATCCATCACTGAAACGTGTGCTGCAATTCCATAAAACATTCGCCGAATCAACCATATCCATAAATTTTCCGGCTTTTTCTTTGTTATTCGTTACTATACTGTCAGTATGACCTGATCCGTAAGTATTGATATGATCAATTGCTTCTTCAAGATTTTCAACAATTTTTATTGATACTTTATAATCGAGATATTCTGTCTTCCAGTTTTCATCACTGGCAAGCTTCGAATTTATTATTCTATAGGTTTTACTGCACCCGAATATTTCAACATTATATTTGTCTAGTTCATTCTTTAATATTGGTAATATTTTTTGGGCAATGTTTTCATGGATCAGAATAGTATCAGCAGCATTACACACTGCAACATATTGTACTTTTGAATCAATAGCAATATTTACAGCCATTTCAATATTTATGTCTTCATCAATATACACATGGCAAATTCCGTCGGCATGACCCAGAACAGGTATATTTGAATTATCCATAATATACTTCACAAATTTATTGGAACCTCTGGGTATTATCAAATCTATGTATTCATCCATTTTAAGCATTTCGTCTACGTCGGCACGGGTTTCAAGTAATTGTATCCACCCATCAGGAATTCCAACTTTCTTTGTTGCTTCTATAATAAGTGTGGTGAGCATACGATTTGTATGTTGTGCTTCACTTCCACCTTTTAAAATTACTGCATTTCCGCTTTTCAGACACAATGTAGAAATTTGTATCAATGCGTCTGGACGTGATTCAAATACAATACCTATAACTCCGATAGGGCAACTTACTTTGTATAACTCCATCCCCTCATCCAATTCTAATGCTGACAGTGTTTCACCAACAGGATCAGGGATAGTGATCAAACTCTTAATACCTGCGATGACTTCCTCAATTTTTTTTACATCAAATTTTAAACGTTTTAATAGAGGTAATGCTAATTCCTTTTTTTCACTTAGCTCAAAATCTATTTCGTTTTTACCAATAATTTCAGCTGAATATTTTCTTAAATTCTGAATAATAGCTTGCAAAGCTTGGTTTTTAGTATCCGAATCCAAAGCAGCTAATTGAAGGGAAGCCTTCTTTGCAGATATTGCCAAATCAATAATTTCCATAATAATATAATTTTCATATGAAGCTTACAAAGATAAAATTTTTCACTTACTTAGCGTTTTTAAAATTTAATTTTAAAATAAAATGAGAAACAGAACAGCTTTTCCAAAGGTATTTTGGATTGCAAATTCAGTTGAAGTGCTTGAGAGATTTGCTTATTATGGTATTTACTTAAGTTTCTGGGCGTACATGGAATATCTTGGATTTTCCAGGGGAGATTTGGGAATAATTCAAAGCATTTTTCTTTTTATTTCCTATTTTATTCCTGTATTTTCAGGATCTTTCGCTGACAGGTTCGGATTTAAAAAAGTGTTAATTATTTCCTATGTTGCGTATATACCATCAATATTATTGTTACTCGTTACTAAATCTTTATCGGGCATTGCATTAACTATGCTTAGCATTGGATTTGCAGCAGGGATATTCAAACCATTAATTTCCGGAACCGTCAGGTTAACCACTGATTCGACAAATAAAACACTTGGGTTTGGTATTTTTTATATGATGGTGAATGTGGGTGCATCTTTTGGCCCTATTGTTGCAGGTAAATTACGTGCCATATCCTGGGAAAATGCTTTTTTAATGGCTGCAGGTGCAATTAGCGTAATGTTTTTTATTACTTTAATTTTATATAAAGAACCACCCAGAGATATAACAAAATTAAGCATTGGGAAGAAACTGGGGGAAATATTTAATACCCTTACTGATGGCAGGTTTGCATTATTTTTATTTTTGTTAGGTATATTTTTCTGGTTACCCTTCTGGGCTTTTTTTAATATTTGTCCTGCCTATGTTGATAATTATACTGATACAGTTAAATTATTTAATGGGATAGAAAATATATTTGGCAGTGGTTTTGCCAGGTTGCTTGCCCGGGAACAAAACGGTGTTTGGAGAATTAATGGAGAAGCTATAGCACATACTGGCTGGATCATACTCCTTTTACAAATTTTAATCTCAAGAATTTTTGAAAAAAGACAAGCTATGCCTTCCTTTATGTTTGGCCTGTTTATTGCAGCTTTAGGTTTCTTATTAATAGGTTTTTCGATAAAATTATTACCAGTAACAGTTATTCTGGGTATCGTTGTTTTTGCGATAGGTGAGATGATTACTTCACCAAGAATACAGGAATATATTACATGGATTGCACCTAAAGAAAAAGCCGGACTTTATATGGGATCGAATTTTTTAGCTACTTGTCTTGGGGCATTACTTAGCGGATTATATACCGGATTATT
>JAFGQQ010000115.1 GCA_016935595.1 Bacteroidales bacterium | reverse complement strand
GATAATATTAGTGCACCAAATATAATTCCTCCTAAACCTGTTTGTGGAAAAAACGATTATAAAAAATATATCAAAGAAAATATTCAGCACGAAAAATTACCGGATTTTGATAAAGATTTAACTGTAAAATTAAGTTTTATAATTAATACAAATGGCGAAATTACAGACATTGAAGTAATAAAAAGTCAGGGAGAAGATTTTGACAATGAAGCCATCAGGTTATTGAGAAAAGGCCCTGCATGGGAACCGGCAACTCAGGATGACATTCCTGTTGCCAAAAAAGTTAGGCTGAATGTTAAGTTTGAGAAACAATAATATTTTTTAACCTATATTTGCATTTCGATTAAAATAATTTAAGGATGCCATCCTTAATGAAAATTAAAAATTGAAAAAGTTCTGTTTTTCCGGCATTTTAATAACAAAGGATGGCATCCTTTCTATAAAAAAATATTTATGTTAGAAGCAGTAATTTTCGATATGGATGGAATATTAATCAATTCAGAACCGTTTTGGCAGAAAGCCGAAAAAATTGTATTTAAAAAACTGGGGATTAATATTTCAAATGATATGATATGGGAAACCTATGGAATGCCTTCTAATGAGGTAATTGAACACTGGTACAGATATAAACCATGGAATAAATATAATCCACAACAAATAAAACATGAAATTTTTACCATGGTTGAAAACCTAATTGAAACCCAGGGATATTCGATGGAAGGGGTTGACTATATTTTGCATTTCTTTAAAAATAAAAAATTAAAAATTGCTTTAGCTTCAGCATCACCTTTCGGAATTATTGATGCAGTTTTGAAAAAGCTTAATTTAAAAGATTATTTTGAATTATGCCATAGCGGCGAATTAGAGGAACACGGGAAACCCCATCCTGCCGTATATTTAACAACCGCAAAAAAGCTCGAGATAAATCCGTTGAATTGTATTGTATTCGAAGATTCACTGGTTGGATTAATTGCTGCCAAAGCTGCCAGAATGAAAGCAGTAGTAATTCCTGTTAAAAAATATATAAACAATAACAAATTCTCTATTGCAGACGTTAAGTTAAACTCACTGAAAGAATTTAATGAAAAACATTTTGAAATATTAAACTCAATGAATTAACTTTGAGGCCTTTAAAATTTTGGCTAAATAACTAATGGAAAAAATATTATATTACTCAACTAATCATAATACCAAATCTGTCACTTTTAAAGAAGCTCTATTAAAAGGTCTGGCACCCGATGGCGGATTATTTATGCCAACATTTATTCCACAAATAGATAAAAATGAATTAGAATACCTTTCAGATTTACAATATTTCGAAATCGCACACCAAGTGGGCATGAAATTCTTGAAAGACGAAATAAGAAGTAATGACTTGCTGGATATTACCAAGGATGCATATAATTATAATATTCCTTTAGAAAACGTGTATGAAAGAAAATATGTGATGAGGTTAGACCAGGGGCCTACTGCATCTTTTAAAGATTTTGCCGCCCGTATGATGGGAAGACTTATGCAATATTATTTGCAGCAAGAAAACAGGGAAATGCTTATTCTAACTGCAACTTCTGGAGATACAGGAAGTGCAATTGCCAATGCTTTTTACGGGCTGAAAAATATAAAAGTAGTAATTCTCTTTCCCAAGAAGGAGGTTACCGACAGGCAAAGGAAACAAATGACCACTTTAGAAAAAAACATTCAAATTATATCACTTGATGGAAAATTTGATGATTGCCAGGCTTTGGTAAAACAAGCTTTTAATGATCCTGAATTAAATAATTTAAAACTTTCATCAGCCAATTCAATAAATATTGGACGTTTATTGCCACAATCAATGTATTATATCTATGCATATGTAAAACTAAAAACAAAAGGTATAAACGAAAAAATTATTTTTTCGGTTCCTTCAGGTAATTTCGGTGATTTGATGGGTGGATTAATTGCAAATAAAATGGGATTACCTGTTGAAAAATTTATTGTTTCCACAAATGAAAATAATGAAGTACCAGTATATTTTCAAACCAATAAATATAAAACAATTATTCCTTCAATAAATTGCATATCAAGTGCAATGAATGTTGGCCACCCTAGCAATATGGCAAGAATTATCGAATTATACGGGGGAGTAATGAACGAAAAAGGAGAAATTTTAAAATCACCAGATACTGAATTATTAAAAAAAAATATATGGGCAACAAGTATTACCGACGAAAAAACCAAGGAAAATATAATTGAGGCCTGGAAAAAATACAAGTTGCTTTTAGAACCTCATGGTTCGGTTGCATGGACAGGTTTATCAGAATTTTTAAAAAATTACAAAAAATTTGATAATTCTCAACAACTTTGTGTTTCATTAGAGACAGCCCACCCGGCAAAGTTCCCTGGGGAAATTGTTGAATTATTAGGTTTCGATCCTGAATTGCCTGATAGCATGAAAGGCCTCGATGATAAACCTGAGTATTTGAAAAAATTACCTAATAATTATCAAATTTTTAAAGATTTTCTAGTAAATAATTATAGTTAATATTAATAGTTATGCACATTGTTTGTTGTGACTTGGAAGGTGTATTCGTACCGGAAGTATGGATTAATGTTTCAAAAAAAACTGGCATTGATGAACTTAAACTAACTACGCGCGATGTAAGCGATTATAATGAATTAATGCAATACAGGCTTAAAATATTAGATAAACATGGGCTAAAGCTCAAAGATATCCAAAATGTAATTGCTACAATAAAACCACTTGAGGGAGCTCTTGAAATGATAGATTGGATAAAAGAACGAACTCAATTAATTATTGTTTCGGATACTTTTATTGAATTTGCCGATCCCTTAATGAAACAACTCAACAGACCTACATTATTTTGCCATTCACTTACTGTTGATAAAAACAATAAAATCATTAATTATAACCTCCGGCAAAAAGATCCTAAAAGGCAAGTAGTTAAAGCTTTAAAAAGTTTGGCATATGAAGTAATTGCTTTTGGAGATTCTTATAATGATGTTACCATGCTTGAAGAAGCTGATATTGGAATTTTATATAAACCCCCTCATAATGTTGCAATTGATTTTCCTCAGTTCCCTGTGACTAATAATTATAATGAACTAAAAACTGAACTAAATAAATATCTGGGTTAGTTTATTGCAAATAAGCTTTATATTCAGCTAAATTATTTTGGGCCTCCTCTAATAGTTTCTCAGCATCCTTAAGTACTGGTTTATATTGTTTTAATTTATCTTTACCTTTTTGCTGATTATCTAAACCTTTCTCATATATTTTATACTGTTCATTAAATAGTTTCTCAAATTCTCTTGTTTTTTCTTTATATTCAGCGTCTAACACTTTAATTTCTGCTTCTATTTTTTTTATTTCTTCTTCATCTGCTTTTTTGCTGTTTTTACCTAATTCTTTTAATTGGATATTTTGCTCATTAATAAATTCTTTTTCTTCATTATTAATCCGTTCCATTTCAGCTTTTGCCTGTAACTCCATTTGTTCACCTATTTGTATAAGGCTATCACCCTCAGCAATTCTTAATTGAGCCTTTTCAACTTTTTCCTCTGCTTTTGCCACTTTTTCTTCTAATTTTAAAATTTTTATCTCTTGTTTACTTAACTCCTTAACTTCAGTATCTTGTCCCTTAACATTTGAAAAAATAAAAAATAAAAAAGATGCAGCAATAACCTTCAATATCGATAAATTTAATTGAATTTGATTAATGTAAGTCTTCATAACAATATAAATTTATATTATTTTATTAAATTAATAAAATTCAACTTAAAATTCAAGTAATTAATTATGATAATCATTAATTGCTCACTAATCCCAAAGATTCTTTATATTCATGGAGATTTTCTTGTGCTATTTTTAAATCTCTTTCGGCATCTTTAAGTTGTGCTTTATATTGACGTAATTTCGAACGTCCTTTTTGTTGAATTAAATATCCACGATCCATTTTTTTATTTGCATTTCGAATACGCTTATCCATTTCTCTTAATTTTTCATTAAACTCTTCATCTAATCCCTTCAATTCTTCTTCTACACTATTAATTTCCTCTGGATCTGTATTTTTCATTTCTTTTTTAATCCTTTTTAATTCTTTATTTTGTTTTTTTATGAATTTATTTTCATCAGAAATTAAAAATGCCATCTGAATTCCTCCATCTTTCCGCATTTGTTTACCTGCCTGAATAATGCTGTCAGCCTTGTATACCCTCTCCTGATATTTTTCTACTTTATGTTCGGCACGTGCAACTTTTTCTTCAAGCCGCTGTAATTTAAGTTCCTCTTTACTTAACTCCTTTTCAACCGGATCATCCTGTGCAAAATTTTGTGAGTTGAAAGAAAATATAATTGTAAGTACAACAAACAATCGCGCCCTATATATACAAATATTTTTTTGTAAGCTTTTCATTTCATTCCCAATTTTAATCCGTTTGATTATTCATACGTTGATTCTAAAAATAGGTTTAACAATTTGATATCTAAATTAATAATACATATTATCTTATCTTTTAATAATATTAATATTCTCTCAACTATCATAAATACAATGATTTATATAAATTACTTTGTTTTATTCATATTTTATCTGCCATATTTAAAAATTTTACCATATTTAATGTTTATTATATAAATAAAATTTATGAGTAAAAAATATATTAATATAATCGCCAACAGTTTAGAAATTAATGAGAACCAGGTAAAAAATACCATCAAATTACTTGAAGAAGGCTCAACAATCCCTTTTATTAGCAGGTATAGAAAAGAAGTTACAGGAAGTTTAGATGAAACACAAATAACTGAAATTCAAAAACAATTAAATAAATTAATTGAGATTGATCATAGAAGAGAAACTATTTTAAAAACAATAGAAGAACAAGGCAATCTAACTGCTGAATTGAAAGAAAAAATCGAAAAAGCTCAAACAATAACCGAACTGGAAGATATTTATCTTCCTTTTAAGCCTAAAAGAAAAACCAGGGCTAGTGTAGCCAGGGAACATGGATTAGAACCTCTGGCTAAAATATTAATGAAACAAAAAGAACTGAATATTCATTCCAAAGCTGAAGAATTTATTAATAAAGATGTTCCTGATGCTGAATCGGCTTTACAAGGTGCAAGAGATATAATTGCCGAATGGATAAATGAAAACCAGAAGGCAAGAAATAATATCAGAAATTTATTCGATAGAGATGCATTAATTTTTTCCAAAGTTATAAAAGGTAAATCGGAGGAGGGCATAAAATACCAGGATTATTTCGATTGGAAAGAACCTTTAAATAAATGTCCTTCACATCGAATGCTTGCCATGTTACGTGGTGAAAAAGAAGGATTTTTAAAAATAACCATTGAACCTGATGAAGAAAAAGCCATAGAAATTCTTGAAGATTTATTTATAAAAGGCTGTTTAGATGTTTCAGAGCAGGTAAGAATTGCTATGATTGATAGTTATAAAAGACTGCTTGGGCCATCAATCGAAACAGAATTTAAAAATATTTACAAAGAAAAAGCCGATGATGATGCCATAATGGTTTTTGCCGAAAATTTAAGGCAATTACTTCTTGCCTCTCCTCTTGGTCAAAAAAAAATATTAGCTATTGATCCGGGTTTTCGAACAGGGTGTAAAGTTGTTTGCTTGGATGAACAGGGAAATTTATTGCATAATGAAAATATCTATCCGCACGAACCTAAGAATGAGAAAAAACAAGCGGCTCATAAAATTACATCTCTGGTAAATGCTTATAAAATTGAGGCAATAGCCATAGGCAACGGCACTGCCAGCAGGGAAACCGAGCATTTTATAAAAAAAATTAAATTTAGTCATGACATCCAGGTTTTTATTGTAAATGAGAGTGGTGCATCGATTTATTCCGCATCAAAAGTGGCAAGGGAAGAATTCCCTCAATACGACGTTACAGTGAGAGGAGCAATTTCTATCGGACGCAGGTTGATGGATCCCTTGGCCGAACTGGTTAAAATAGAACCCAAATCAATAGGAGTAGGACAATACCAGCATGATGTTGACCAGAAGAAATTAAAAACCAGCTTAGACCAGGTAGTAGAGAGTTGTGTAAATTTAGTTGGTGTTAATTTAAATACTGCCAGCAAACATCTATTGCAATATATTTCAGGTTTAGGTATGCAGCTTGCAGAAAATATTGTTGAATACAGGAAACTTAACGGTACGTTTAAATCGCGTGAAGAACTTAAAAAAGTGAAACGTATGGGTGATAAAGCATTTGAACAAAGCGCCGGATTTTTAAGAATCCGCAATGGGATCAATCCCCTCGATAATAGTGCCGTACATCCTGAAAGCTATCATATTGTTGAAAAAATGGCAAAAGACTTAAAATGTAAAATTGAAGATTTATTAAAAAAAGAAGAACTAAGATCAAAAATCGATATTAAAAAATATATAACAGATAAAATCGGGATGCCAACCTTACTGGATATTAAAGAAGAACTTGCAAAACCAGGTTTGGATCCAAGATCGAAAGTTAAAATTTTTGAATTTTCGGATGAAGTTCATAAAATTGGTGATGTAAAACCAGGCATGATATTGCCAGGAATAGTAACTAATATCACTAATTTTGGGGCATTTGTAGATATAGGTGTGAAACAGGATGGATTAATCCATATTTCTAATCTAGCAAACCGTTTTGTTAAAGATCCCAATGAAATTGTGAAATTGAACCAGCATCTTAAAGTTAAAGTGATTGAAGTAGATGTTATTAGAAATAGAATTCAATTGTCATTAAAAGATTTGGACTAAACTATGGCAAATTTTTTTAAAAATAATATTACTACACTAATCCTAATAATTATAATAGTCCCGATAGGATTTTATTCAAAATTCTATTCAGGTCCGTGTAAATTATGGATTAATAATTCTTTATCCGGAGTTTTTTATGAATTGTTCTGGTGCTTATTAATTTTCCTTTTTATTAAAAAACCTTTTCAAATAGCCATTCTAGTGTTTTTAGTAACTTGTTCCCTGGAATTTTTACAATTATGGCATCCGGTTTTTTTAGAAAAGGTCAGAAGTTATTTTATTGGGAAAATCCTGTTAGGCAATTCTTTTGTATGGACTGATTTTATTTATTATTTCTTTGGTTGTTTTATTGCATATTGGATAATGACCTTGGTGAAAGGCAGGTGATTAGTAATCAGTAATCGGGTGTTCAGTAATTGATGATTAGTAATTATTCAGAAAAATTTAGTTAGGGAAATTCGGGAGTAAGGACATTTAGAATAATAAAAATAATAATTCTAGTATTCCTGAACATCCCTAGTTATATCGATTAACAAAAATAATAATCCTTCTGGCAAATTCTAAAGGATTGGTTACCATAGGCGAATGTCCGGCATTTTCAAAAATAAATATTTCTTTATTAGCCGTTCCAATATTTTCATATGCTTGTTCACCCAATTCAACCGGAATAACCATATCATACCTTCCCCACAGAATTAAAGTAGGAATTTGAATATTTTCAAGTTTATCGGTATAATCAAGATCTTTAACTTCATTAAACATACCAAAACCCGAGCTTGAAAAGTAAAGATTAACCGTTGAAGTCAGTGGATCATAAGGAGAAAAGAAATAATGCTCAATTACTCCGCCTAGATATTGAAATAAATCTGTAGAATCAATATTATATTCAATGACTCCATCATTGGTTAGTTTATTTTCAGCTTTATACCCGTACCTGTTTAATTTTGAAATATTTTCAGAGGTAACATTATTCGTATCCACTTCTTCGCAGTATGCAATCACCTCTTCCCAGAAATCTACCGAATTGCTGTTATCAATTTGTTCTTTACCAATGGTTTTAAATGATTCTATTATCTCATTAATTCCAAAAAAATTATGGCCTCCATCAACTTCTATCCAACCCGAAATTATTTCTTCGGCATTCCTTTGTAACAAGTAAGCAGTACCTAATGTCCCTCCCCAACTATGTCCTAAAAGAAAAATCTTTATTGTACTTCCATATTTATCATTTAATAAACTTATTAATAAATTCAAATCTTCAACGTGTTTTTCTACAGTTAAGTCTCTTGCTTTATAGTGCCCCATCGAAGTCCCTGCACCGCGCTGGTCGTAATAAACCATTACGAAATTTTCCTCCAGTCTGTCTGAAACATCTTTTAAACCAGCATTATAACTATGCGAATTTCCTCCCGGTCCACCATGTAAAATAATAATAAAAGTATTTGAGGATAGATTTCCTTCTACATAAACAGGTAAATCGGCGCCTTCATTTCGTAAATAAAAATAATCTTCTATTCTGTTTGTATTTTCATCTTTTAAACAGGAATAAAAAAATAAAATAAAAAATAAAAATCCAGATTTGATAATATATTTAATTCTTCTCATACGGATTTTTAATTATGTTCAACCTTACGCCCCATTCAACAGCATAACCAACATTAAATAAATGATTATACGGATATATTAAATATACCGAAGGCCTTACAAAAGCAATAAAAGGTTTTGTAGTTAAAAAACTTATCTGCTTTCCGTAGCAAAAAGATAAATGATTGGTTATATAAGTCCTTCCGGGCAAAAATACTTTTTCAATGCCTTCTTCAGTAAATTTATATGTAGTTGGTAAAAATGTGCGTAACAGTCCAATACCTGCACCAAAATCCATAATGCCATTTTTAGGTCCTGTCCTGCGCCTGATTAACTGAACATTTATTATTGCACCGGTGTGATTTTTTAAGTGAAAATAAAGATCAACATTCCCCTGAATTAGAGTTTGCTTACGTAAAACTTTAGTTCCTTTAGTTGCATAACCGAACAAATCGAAATTAAATAAGTTAAATACCGGCCACTTTGGCATTTCAACAATTTTTCTATTTAATGGGTATTCTAAACTAAAATTATAACCTCCTTTAATACCTGTATGAAAATAAAGGCTTAAGTCTGCATTTAATTTTTCAATAGAGCTGGTATCGTCATATACTTTTTGATTAAATAAATTAAATAACTGACTCTTTAATAAATAACAGTGGGTTAAAAAAAATATAAAGAAAATAATTTTCCTAGTCATATTTCCGTTCACAAAATTTTAGGCAAATTTAAATGAATTTAAACAAAATAAATATCTAAAAATCTCTTAACATTTCCATACATAAGCTGATAGATTCTTTTTTCTACATCATTACAATAGTAATTTGTATCTAAATCTTCTTTTATCATTTTAGGTAATATTTTTAACAATTTTTTTTCAAGTTTTTCAAATTTCCGGGCATTTCTGCATGACTCAATTGGATTGATCATACCGTCAAAATCCGATCCGATACAAACATGCTCCCAGGCATTCTCCCCGCCAATTTTAATAATATATAAAATATTATTAGCCAAATGTTTAATGTCTTTTCTGAATGAAAATCTCCATTTAATAAATTTCATCGAATTACCCAAAATAGTTTCTCCATAGCTATCTCTGTCAGCAGTAACACGATAATAACCAAATTCTTCCTTACTAAAATATTCTATTTTATCTTTTTCTTTGTTTTGTTTATTTCCTAGTATGCGTTCATCCAGGTTAATTCCAATAATTCCATCCGATTCAATTATTGCTAAAATATCTTCATCATATAAATTTATTGAAAACGGATTAAATGTAGTTTTCATTAAACCTTTTGGCTTTTTATAACTTACCTCAACATATTCACCTCTATCATTAATTTGCTTAATTGGCATATTCTTATAAGAAATCCCGGTAACGCCAACATGTGATGCCACAATTGGAACATCATTAAATTCATTTTTAAGTAACTCATAGTACTGTAATCTTGCTTTGAGGCTCATGTGTTTTATATCAATTAAAATTCGTCGGCCGTTTGTATTACTCAATGCATTTCTAATAACATCAAAACCTAAATATGAAATGCCATCACCTTTTGGCTTAAACTGTTCATGCTTAATTATTTTCATGCCATATGCATGATTGCATAACGGACTTTGGGTAAGGTGGGTTAATGTTAAATAAAGATAAGGATACTCATCGTTTTTAAGTAAGTTTAAGTTTTCGCTTACTTCCTGAACCGTATAATGTTCAACTTCACTGAACAGAGCATGTCCTCCTTCAATAGAAAAAATAATATTCAGCTTATTTTCTTCAAGTTCATTAATGTTATTTAAAACCTTAAAACCTTGCTCTAAATCTTTCGAATTTAAAAGATGTTGTTTTAGTTCTTTTAAAAAATTGTTATATCCTTTTTGATGAAATGCTATCGAACCAAGCAACTCATAATCAAGTTTATTGATATAATTTGAGATGGTCAATAAATCAATATTTATGTTATTTACTTTCTTTATATTTCCATATATCATGGGCCTTTCCAGTGCATATAAACTCACAACTGCCAAAATAATATTACCATCAACAATTTGCTTTAAACTACACTGCGAATCGAGTATCCCTTTTGTTAAGGTATCAAGAATTTCTAATGAGCCTTTTAAATTAACCGTTTTCCAGCAGTCTTCTCTATCTTTTTCATTATTAGCCCCTAAAAATGTTTTAATTGCCGGATGACAGTGAAAATCGATATATTTCATTTATT
>JAFGQQ010000114.1 GCA_016935595.1 Bacteroidales bacterium | reverse complement strand
TCTTTTAAGAAAATAAAAAATTACAATGTTTCGGTAAAGGAAATCAATAATAAGGTGATATTTTTACGGAAATTGAAAAGAGGAGGAAGCGAGCATAGTTTTGGAATACATGTTGCACGTATGGCAGGCATGCCAAAAAGTGTGGTGAACAGGGCAAATGATATTCTTAAAGAACTTGAACAAAGCCATAATAATAATTCATTAACTAAACCTGTAAAAGATATAATAAATCATCGTGAAGGAATGCAACTAAGCTTTTTCCAGTTAGATGACCCTGTTTTAAAACAAATAAGGGATGAAATTAAAAACCTGGATATTGATAATTTAACTCCATTGGAGGCTTTAAATAAATTGCACGAAATAAAGAAAATAACAGGATTAAAATAGAATGAATGTTACATAAAAATTGGAGTATAATTATTTTATATTTTTTTAATAAAAAACAATTTTAATTATCTTTGCATCCACATTTTTGCGGGAATAGTTCAGTACCGAAAAACCAGAAATCTTTGATTTCATAGTTTTTCGAGTATCCTCGAAATTTTACGAAAATTAAACCTGCCTGCCGGTAGGCAGGAATTTTCTAAATTTTGGGATTGGTAGAGTACTTATATGTTCTTCAAGAGTTTTATTTATTTTTACTTGAGTATGCGGGAATAGCTCAGTTGGTAGAGCACAACCTTGCCAAGGTTGGGGTCGCGGGTCCGAGTCCCGTTTCCCGCTCAATTATATTTGTTCATTGAATTATTTAATATTGAATAATTTAAATTATTTTGGATCAGGAAGAATTAAAAAGGCGCACTAAGAATTTTGCATTAAATGCAATAAAATTATTTAATTTATTACCTAAAACTGAAGTGGCAAAATTAATTGGCAGACAATTTGTTAAATCAGCTACTTCTGTTGGAGCTAATTATCGTGCAGCTATTTTAGCAAGATCGAAAAAAGAATTTTATGCAAAAATATGTATAGTTGTTGAAGAAACTGATGAGACTATTTATTGGTTAGAAATATTAGAGGAATCAGGTATTTTTAGTGATCCATTAATTTTAGAATTAAAGAAGGAAGGCGGGGAACTTCTTTTAATTTTTTCAAAAACAAGAAAAACAACTAAGGATTCATTATAAATTTTTATATTTAATAATTGATTCAATAAATCACTAGTTCAATAATTCAATAAAAATATAATTATCTGCCCGGGTGGCGGAATTGGTAGACGCGCTGGACTTAAAATCCAGTGGCCATTTATGGCTGTGCGGGTTCAAGTCCCGCCCCGGGTACGGAAAACCCTCTTAAATCTTGAATTTAAGAGGGTTCCGTTTTTTTAGGGAATAAATATTAGTAAAAATAAATTGATTTTTAATCTTTTGGTATCTACTACTGCTTAATAAACATCTCAATTTTAACATAATTATCATTAATTATTTGAGACCTTTGCAAAACTCATTTAAACCGTCATTCCGTACTTCCTGCCTGCCTTTTGCCAGGTGTTCAATATTTAATTGTTCAATTTTTTTAGTAGTTTTTTTATTAAAAATAAGTTGTCCATTATTCTATAATATTAAGAAATAATACAAATAAAAAAGGTTGCATTAATTATTGCAACCTTTTTAAAATTATCATATTTTTATTTTCAATAAACTTTTTCTACTTCGTTCGCTGAATAGTTTATTAATAATGCACTTGCTTTCCTTAACTCTTGTTTAACATCAGTTATAATTCCCATTTTGGTATTTTTATCAATTTTCAAGGAAATCATCATCCTGTTTTGTTCATGTTCTTTTAAGGTTTCCCTCGAACTAGCCACAAAACTCCTGATTTCTTCAACATCAGCAAACTGATCATTAATTTGTATTCTTGGTTCAGTGCCGTATAATTTTTGATATGTTAAAACTGGTTTTCCAATAAAAATTGTTTTGACAAGCCCCTTATCTTCTAATTTTTTTACATCGGTTGCACCAGGCACTTCAACATTGATTTTTAAATCAGCTTCACGAAGTACGGTTGATACCATTAAAAATATTAAAAGCATAAATACAATATCAGGCAAGGATGCAGTTGATATTCCGGGCACATTTCCTTTTGAATCTTTTCTGAATTTTGCCATTCTTAAACTCCTCCAATATTTTTTGGTTCAGCTTCAGATATACTGTTTTTATATATTTTATTAATAGCATCTTGCTGTTCTTCATCCAATTCGTCATATTTTTTACCCCATTTCTGAAGAGCAAGTTCATTTCTGAGTTCAGTATATGCTGTAGCAAGTTCATTTTGCACTGCAATATACATGCCATATGATGTTCCCCTGTCGTTACGCAAGGATATAACATGATTTACAGTCACCGGATATAATCCAAAATAGGGCACCTCAATAAGTTTCTTTGCCGGCAGGTCGGGTCTGTCATAAGGATTAGCAATAAATTCTTTTGTTTTTCTTCTTAAGTCTTTTATTTTCATGTATTCATTTTCAACAAGCAATTCATCGTCTTTATTAACTAAAACAATAAATACATTTCTTTCTTTTACTTTAGTGTCATCAATTTGCTCTTCATCTTTTGGCATAGGAGGGAGCTTTCTCATAATTCCTGTGTC
>JAFGQQ010000113.1 GCA_016935595.1 Bacteroidales bacterium | reverse complement strand
TTCTTTTTTATCAACATCAACTGTTCCTAAAAGTTTAAACTCATTTTCTACTTCAATTATTGTTTTTTTACAATATTCATTTGCAGTATCAGTCATTATAATTAACACATCAGCATTTTTATACGACAATACTGCCGAATTGATACCGTATGTGTATCCTTTTTCTTCGCGTATATTTTTCATAAGCCGTGATCCAAAGTAGCCGCCAAGCAATGTGCTTAATATTTTTAATTGAAAATAATCGGGATGATCGCTATTTATAATGCTTGTGCCAAGTCTGATTGAGGTTTGCACTGCACCTGGTTTTGAAACATGTATTGTTTTATTGTTACACGGGTTTATTTCATATTTTATTGAACTAAAACCAGGTTGAGTATTAATATTACCCGCCCCAAAAATGTTGTTTATCTCAGAAAGTGTTACAGCATCTATCTTTCCGGAGCATAACACTTTAAAAGGTTTTCGATAATAATACTTATTATAAAATTTTTCAATTCTTTTATTGTTAATAGAACTAAAATCTGAAATTTCTACGGGTTTTCCATAGGGATGATGAATGCCAAAAAGCGCTTCATTTATTTTGTTTCGGGCAATGTATTGGGTTTTTTCGTTATTTAATAGATAGTCGGTTTTTTTCTTGTTTAACAAAATTTGCAGTTCCTTTTCAGAAAAAACCGGATTATTTATAATTTCAAACAATACAGGCAGCAGTGATGAAATATGTTTTCGGAGGCACTGCAAAGAAATGAAAGCACAGTCATTATCAACGGCAAAATTAATGCGGGCCCCATAAGAGTCGAATATCTCAGAGATTTCTTCTGAGGTGAATTTTCGAGAACCTTCCTGTAGCATAAGACAAGTAACTGAGGGGATCAGCATATTTTCTGTTTCGTAATAATTGCCTGCATCAAAAATTAATTCAATCCTTGATATTTCTGTATTATCAGAATGAAAATAATAAACAGGACTGCCATTATCTAAAGGGAAGAATGATGGCAAAATAACATCAATATCATCAATGTTTTTAAATTCAGGTTGAGTTGTTCTGTCAATCATTTTTTATTTTGTTCTATAATACCTCAAAACGGAAAGGTTGTTTTCATTAAAAGTGCAATTCGCTTCTTTAATTAAATCGTCTTTTTTAACATTTTGATATTGAGTAACTTCATTATTGTAATCCGCAGCATTTCCCAGTAATTCGTAAAAGGCAAGATTATAAGCCTTATTTAAACCCGAAATTTCATTAAAATAAAAATTAGATTCAAATTGTGTTTTTACCTTTTCCAATTCTTTTGTTTCTATTTTGCTGTTTTTTATTTCGTTCAATTCTTCCCAAATCATTGTTTCTGCTAGATCAAAACTGGTATTTTTTTCAATAATTCCGGTAATAATAAACATTCCACATTCAATTTCGCCCGATACATAGGCATTAATTTCGGTAAATACCTGTTTGTTTTTAACCAGGTTTTTATGCAACCTTGAAGAATTTCCCCCTGATAATATATCCGAAATTAAATCTAATGTATAAAAAGACTTATCATTGCGGCCTTTCATCCTGAAAACCATGTAAAGCATATTATGCGGTAAACTTTTTTTTATTTCAAATATTCTTTTTTCATTCTGATTGGGCTCAACAGGTAATTTTCTGTCTTTTATTGTTCTTTTTTCAATCGGTAAAAACCATTTCTCGGCGAGTTTTAAAACTTCGCTCATCTCAATATCGCCAGAAACAGATAAAATTGCATTATTGGGTGCATAATGCCTGTAAAAAAACGATTTAACATCAAATAATTCTGCCTTTTCGATATGAGATAATTCTTTCCCGATTGTTGGCCACTGATAGGGGTGTTGTTTGTAAACAAGTGGCCTTAAATGTAGCCAAACATCGCCATATGGTTGGTTAAGGTATCGTTGTTTAAACTCTTCGCAAACAACGCTTTTTTGGATATTCAGGCTTTTTTCAGAAAAATCAAGTTCAAGCATACGGTCAGACTCCAGCCAGAATGCGGTTTCTATATTTTGTTTGGGGAGTGAAATATAGTAATTAGTAAAATCGGTATTTGTAAAAGCATTGTTTTCGCCACATACAAGTTGCAACGGTTCATCATAAGAGGGAATATTTTTTGACCCTCCGAACATTAAATGCTCAAATAAATGTGCAAATCCGGTTTTATCGGGGTCTTCATCTTTTGAGCCGACATTGTATAACAGGTTTACATTCGCAACCGGGGTTGTTTTGTCATTGTGTACAATTACTTTTAATCCATTACTTAATATAATTTTTTCAAATTTCAGCATATCAGTTATAAATAAACCACAAACGTATAAAATATTTAAGATTTTTAGTCGAAGAAAATAACCTGTAATTTCAATATTGTGATTATTGTATATAAATTTGCCCTCTTAAAAACGAACTTACAGAAAATGGATTTTATCAAATACATTACAAAATTTTTAGTTTGGAGATCGGAAAACCTGAACCATAGAAAATACATTTTAATTTTAAGCTTATTATGTGGTATTTTTGGTGGATTGGCTGCAGTAATTCTTAAAAATTCGGTTCATTACACGCAACTATTTTTAACCCAAGGGCTTCAGAAACAAGGCGCAAATTTATGGTACCTGGCTTATCCTATTATTGGTATAATTATCACTGTATTTTTTGTAAGGTTTTTTATAAAAGATAATATTAGTCATGGTGTTACCCGTATTCTTCAGGCAATTTCGAAAAACAAAAGTTATTTAAAAACACATAATAATTATTCATCACTAATTGCCAGTACAATAACCGTTGGGTTTGGAGGTTCGGTTGGACTTGAAGCACCTATTGTATTGACCGGTGCATCGATTGGTTCAAACATAGGAAGGATTTTTAAAATGGATTACCGGAATACTACCCTTCTTCTTGGGTGTGGTGTTGCAGGTGCTATTGCAGGTATTTTTAAAGCCCCTATTACAGGTGTAATATTCGGGCTTGAAGTATTAATGCTCGATTTAACAATGTGGTCTATTATACCTTTATTAATTTCGGGTGTTACCGGAGCCTTACTTGCCAGCTTCTTGCTTGGAAAGGAAGTACTGTTTTCATTTACCCTTAACGAGACTTCATATTTGAATAATATACCCTGGTATTTATTACTTGGAGTGGCAACCGGATTAATATCTGTTTATTTTACCCATGCAACAATTGCAATTGAAGACCGGTTTGGCATAATTAAAAATAAGTACAAAAAAATTATTGTAGGAGGTGTTATTTTAAGCGTATTGTTATTTCTTTTTCCCCCACTTTATGGTGAAGGTTATATTACCTTAATTGATTTATTGAACGGGAAAGGCGAGAACCTTGCAAACTCGAGCTTGGTATATAACCTGAAAGATCATTTTTGGATATTTACCGGTTATCTTATTTTAGTAATGCTTATGAAAGTTTTTGCAATGACTGCTACCACCAGCGCAGGAGGAGTTGGGGGGATATTTGCCCCTACACTTTTTATGGGAGGAATGGCAGGGTTTATTATGGCACGTATTTTTAATCATCTTAATTTTATTAATGTTTCTGAAAAAAATTTTGCCTTGGTAGGTATGGCCGGTATGATGGCCGGGGTAATGCATGCGCCGTTAACTGCAATTTTTCTTATTGCCGAAATTACAGGTGGTTATGCCTTGTTTATCCCGCTAATTGCTGTTTCTACTATTTCTTACCTGACTTCGAAATATTTTGCCCCACATTCAATCTATACCCACAGGTTAGCTCAACGAGGTGAGTTAATTACACATGATAAGGATAAATCGGCTTTTATTCTTATGAATATTGATGAGCTGATAGAAACCGATTTTTCACGTGTTAGCCCTGATGCCACTTTAGGTGAACTTGCAAAAGTATTTTCCCATTCAAAGCGCAATGTTTTTCCAGTGGTTGATGAAAATGATTTTTTGTACGGTGTTTTAACCCTTAACGATATTCGTGAGCTTTTATTAAAACACGATATGTATAATGTAATTAAGGTTATGAATATTATGTATTATCCCGAAGTGTTTGTGAGTTATTACGATACCCTGGAGCAAATTGCCGAAAAAATTGAAGAATCGGGACGATATAATGTGCCGGTAATAAAAGACGGAAAATATATGGGGTTTGTATCGCGGGCTAAGGTATTTAGCGCATATCGCAGGTTAATAAAGGACTTTTCAAAAGAATAAAACCTGTTATAAAATATATAAACAAATAGTCCACAATCATTTTATAAATTGTATAATTCCTTTAAATTTGAAAATTCAATAATCATTATAAAAAATAAAATATGAACCGTGACAATCAAATTTTTGAGATAATCGAAAAAGAACACCAGCGTCAATTAAGGGGAATTGAATTAATTGCATCAGAAAATTTTGTAAGTGACCAGGTTATGCAGGCAATGGGAACATGGCTTACCAATAAATATGCCGAAGGCTATCCAGGGAACCGTTATTATGGAGGGTGCGAACATATTGATGAAGCCGAGAGCCTTGCTATTGAGAGATTAAAGAAAATATATAATGCCGAATGGGTTAATGTACAACCTCATTCCGGCGCACAGGCCAATGCTGCAGTTTTAATGACTGTTTTAAACCCGGGTGATTCTTTTTTAGGATTGAACCTTTCTCACGGAGGCCATTTATCGCACGGTTCACCGGTTAACAGTTCCGGTATTTTATATAAACCTATAGCATATACTGTTAAAGAAGATACCGGAAGGGTTGATTACGATATGATGGAAAAACTTGCACTGGAACATAAACCAAAACTTATTATCGGTGGCGCCTCGGCTTATTCACGCGACTGGGATTATGAACGTATGCGTGCAATTGCCGACAAAATAAACGCTATTTTAATGATCGATATGGCACACCCAGCCGGATTAATCGCTGCAGGCTTACTTAAAAACCCTTTAAAATATGCGCATATTGTTACTTCAACTACACATAAAACACTTCGTGGCCCGAGAGGCGGTATTATTTTAATTGGTAAAGACTATGAAAATCCGTGGGGAATAGCTACAAAAAAAGGCGAAATCAGAATGATGTCATCATTGCTCGATTCTGCTGTTTTTCCCGGTATCCAGGGCGGTCCGCTGGAACATGTTATAGCAGCTAAAGCAGTTGCTTTTGGAGAAGCTTTGTCGCCTGAATTTAAAACATACCAGATGCAGGTTAAGAAAAATGCCGGGGTTATGGCTGATAAATTCATTGAATTAGGTTATAAAGTTGTATCAGGAGGGACCGACAACCATTCTATGCTTATTGACTTGCGTACAAAATTGCCTGATTTGATTGGTAAAGTTGCTGAAAAAGCACTCGAAAAAGCCGATATTACAGTAAATAAAAATATGGTCCCATTCGACAGCCGTTCGCCGTTCCAGACTTCCGGTTTAAGAGTTGGCACACCTGCAATTACAACACGCGGGGTGAAAGAGGATGTTATTCCAAAGATTGTTGAATTAATTGATAAAGTCCTTACAAATATTGATAATGAAAATATTGCAAAGGAAGTTAAAGGAACTGTAAACGAGATGATGAAAAAGTATCCTTTATTTGCCTGAACATGATAACTAATAATGTTTGATTTTAAATATTTTTTAGTAATCGGTGGAGGCATAGTAGCCGGTTTTATTAACACATTAGCCGGCAGCGGTTCTTTACTTACTCTCCCAATATTAATGTTCTTAGGTTTACCTGCAAATATCGCAAACGGTACAAATCGTATTGCTATTTTAATGCAGAGTATTGTGTCAGTTACCAGTTTTAAACAGCAAAAAGTACTGGATTTAAAACAAGGCCTTTGGCTTTCAATTCCTGTAGTTATTGGTTCATTAGTTGGTGCAAAAATTGCCGTTGATATTAATGAGAAATTAATGTACAACTGCGTTGCCGGGCTATTAATTTTCATGTTTTTTGTTATTCTCTATAAACCGGAAAGATGGATTAAAGGTAAAGCGGGGAATATCGAAACCAAACCTTCTGTTATTCAAATAATAATTTTTTTTCTCATCGGTCTTTATGGAGGTTTTATACAAGCAGGTGTTGGTATATTTTTGCTGGCTGGTCTGGTTTTTACAGTCGGAACAGACCTGGTAAAGTC
>JAFGQQ010000112.1 GCA_016935595.1 Bacteroidales bacterium | reverse complement strand
TTTTTTGTCCAATGAGAAAATTATTTCCAGTAGGTTTTATCCTGGTTTAAAGTCGACAGATAGGCCTGTTACAGGCTCAAAATACTTTTCCATAAAAATCTTTGTTGCTTCGCAACTTGGGGCTGCATTCATAAAATCACCATATGTCATAAAAGCATCCAGAGGGCACCCCCCATGACATATTCCCCAAAAGCGGCAATTTTTGCATTCTGTTTCTGGTAAAATTGACTGGCGTTCAGCTAACTGATTTCTCTGGGGACTATGCATTATTTCTTCAAAAGTATTGTTTCTTAAATTTCCATATGATAAGATACTGTAATCACCTGCTCTGCCGCATTGAGATGTTTCTCCATCAGGTCCAATATAGATCCACCTGAAGCTGCAGATGCCGGAAGATTCACAAACCATCGATAAACTATGGTCTTTCACATTCATAAGGAGCCTCGAAAAAGGCTGGACATTTGGATACCTGTCCTGATACTTAAACCATACAGGGAAGATGGCACCTAAAAAATCTGCAAATTCTTCGCCAGTAATAGCCAAATTATTTTTATCCTCGCCATAAATTTTAACCTGATTAAAATTCGGATGAGATCGTATATTAAGATTTGTCAGATAATAAAAAATCTCCAATGGCATCTTAAGCGATAATTTGTGCACTACATATATAACACCCCAGGTCATATGATTCTTATTCAGCAATTTAATGCCCTCGACAAACTTTTGGTTATATAATTTGGAATTTCTTTTAGCACCAAATCCACGAATATGGTGTATTGGTTCAAAACTGGAACCAATCTGTTTAATACCCAGTCTCTTAAAAAGATCAATTATTTCCTGGGTTATAATTGTCAGATTTGATTGAACCTGATGATCAATTCTTGTTTTGGTTTCACTGCAATATTCATCCTGTAATTCAAGAGCAACCTTAAAATAATCCGGGCCTAATAAACAAACCTCTCCACCATGCCAGGTAAATGAAATATTTTCATCCGGATTATCTTTCAGATATTCATTCATCCTGATAAAAATAAGCTTTAGTAAATCGTAATTCATAATCTCATCCTGATGTTTTTTTATAACATCACAGTAAATACAGTTTGAATTACATTTTTCTACTGCTTTAAAAATTACAACTGCCATAGCTGGTTTCCCTTATTTCTTTTTGATAATGCATAATCGGCTGCATCCAGGAAATCTGAGAAGAATAACTTACAGGTTTCGTTTTTATTTGTCAAAGAAGGAAATTTTGCAAGACAGATGCGAAAAGCGTTACAAAATGCGCATTCATTCATTTGAAGCATAGTCTCATACCTTGAATTTTCGGCATGAATGTATTTTCTATTTTTATTAATAGAATTTAACGATTTAATACCCTGATCAATATAATTACCCTTCACTAAATCTTCTGCTGTTAAAGCGATCTGCTCTTTATCGTTCAGATGAAGATATTTGGTTGGATTATTAAAATACACCACACTATAATCTATATATTCTGTGGATTGATAATTTAAGGCAACCCAATTAAATGGTTCAATTGGTGCATGTGTTGCATTACTGTAAATCGCATAATGCATTAAATCATTAATTAAATCCCAATTTTGCGGTTCTTCATTAAAATAAATGCCACAAGCTATATTGAGTGATGACAGAATCCGCAAACCCGTAAAATTAAATTCATATTGTGATGACAGAAAAATCCTCACATTTAATTTTCTTATCAGATTTAATTGGTATAATAACTTTTTGTATTCCCCAAATTCAGGTGAGTAAATAGCCAAAGGTATATTTCCCCATTCTTCCTGAAAGGTGATTTCACTTAAAGGTTTTTCTGTCTGTATTTTAATTGCATGAAGCTTATTGGAATTATCCAATTCCCTGTTTATATAGCGGATTATGTTAAAATCCTCGGTATTAATTACAACTGCTCTTTGTTTTAGCCTGCTTAAAAGTTTTTCATTAAAAGGGCAAACAAGAATATGATCCATCATGAGTAAAGTTCTTTTAGTCTGACCAATGCTTCATTTTTAAAATGGTTTATTGAATGAGCCACACATCCCCCCTGGCATAATTCACTGAAACGGTATATACAATTATCGCACTTTTCAAAAATCCCGCCTATTTCGGTCCTTATTTTGGAATGCAGATTTCTATAATAACTACCAATTTCATGCAAAGAATTGAATTCATATATTGATTTCTTATGAAATCCGGATAATGGGAAGCAGGACCAGACCATCATGTCGGGTCCGATATCAATTGCCGGACCACATCCAAATTTCATCAGCCCATTGGTTATTTTAAATAGGTTGCCTAATTCTTTATCGGTAAAAATACACATAGGCATGCCACAATCAAACCCCGGGGTAATATTAAAACGTTCAAAAAGTTTGAAATTTCTTACAAATTTCATTGCTATTTTTTTCAAATCTTCGATGGGTACGTATTCATTAATTTCGCCAGGAATAGGATGGGCCAGGCCAATTCTCAGATGACGTTTTAAATTATATTTGTTGATGATATGAAAAATAAAATCAATACTAAAGTCTGTTCTGTAGATATTATATCCAAGTGTGGTTAAACGACCAAATACGGTCAGAAATCTATCAATCCTTTCTAATTCAGAAGCTGAAGAAATATCAGGATGATTCATATTACACGTAAAAGAGAGTCTTTCAGATGGGAAATTCGCTAAAAACTTCTGGGATTCTAATAATTTTTCATCCGACATAATTCCACTTGTAAAAACATTCACATGGAAATTTCTTTCCAGCAAGTATGTAGTAAAATCAACAAAAAGAGGACTTAGTGTAGGTTCTCCACCGAGTATTGAAATTTTCTTTTCACCGGATATTTCCAGGAAATCAGCAATATAAATTAAATTATCCCAGCTTAATTCTGGCAATGTTGAATTGTCCATATGTTTTTTTGCAAAACAATACGGGCAATTCCTGACACATCGCTCGGTTATTAATAGGTTTGCCATTTGCAGGTAAAAATAATTAATAAAATCTTTTTTCTTGATCAAGACTTATTGTATTTGCAATCTTAAGTTATTTAAAGGTTATACTGATAAGCAGATTGTCAAATTGTTCAGATAAATAAATATATTTAGA